>CAKOOC010000008.1 GCA_934098375.1 uncultured Bacilli bacterium | reverse complement strand
GAAGGAAATACTCGTACAACAGCAATATTTATGATTAAGTATTTAAAAGAATTAGGATATAATATTAATTATTCTTTGTTTAAAGATAATTCAAAATATTTTAGAAATGCGTTAGTTAGAAGCAACTATAGTAATGAAAAATTAAATATAAAAGAGGATAATAGTTATTTAATTAAATTTTATGAGAATTTGTTATTAGGTAAAAATAATAATTTATATTCAGAAGATTTAATTGTTAAAGAGTTGTTTTAGGAGGTAGTAGAAATGACTATAACAGAATTATTAGATGAGCTTAGAGGCTTATTTGGAAATGAAAGAGATAAAGGAACAGCATTTGAAAAATTAATAAAAATGTTTTTAGAATCCGAACCTAAATATTTGAATACTTTATCAAATGTTTGGACATGGAAAGATTTTCCCTATAGAGATAATATAGGTGATATTGGAATTGATTTAGTGGCCAAAACTTATACAAATGAGTATTGGGCAATTCAATGTAAGTTTTATGACGAAGAACATACTATTTCTAAAGATGATGTTGATACATTTTTGGCATCTTCATCTAAAATGTTTTATGTTGATAGTAAACCAACAAAATATAGTTATCGTTTAATTGCCTCTACTACTGATAAATATAATAAAAATGCAGAAATAGAACTTAGAAATCAAGATCCTCAAGTTGGAAGATTGGGAATAGCAGATTTATTAGAATCTCAAATTGATTGGAAAAAATATTCTTTGATGTCTAAAAAAATGGAAGTTAAAGATAAAAAGAATCCTAGAAAACACCAAATAGATGCTATTTCAGATGTTCTTAATGGTTTTAAAAATTATGATCGTGGAAAATTGATTATGGCTTGTGGGACTGGTAAAACCTTTACAAGTTTAAGAATTGCAGAAGAACAATTAAATGGTAAAGGGAATGTTTTATTCCTAGTCCCAAGTATAGAGCTTGCAAGTCAATCTTTAACAGAGTGGTCAGCACAATGCAGATATAGTTTTGATGCTGCTGTGGTATGTAGCGATAATAAAGCATCAAAAGGCGAAAATTCAATAGAACTTGGTTTTCCCTCTACTACCGATGTTACAAGGTTAAAAGAATGGTATGAAATAATAAATAATGATGATAGACCGTTAAATTTTATTTTTTCAACATATCAATCTATAGATGTTGTTTCAAAATTTCAAAAAGAGACAGGCTTAGAATTTGATTTAATAATATGCGATGAAGCACATAGAACTACTGGTGTTACTTTAAGCGATGAAGATGAAAGCTTTTTTGTTAAAGTTCATGATAATGATTTTATAAAAGCAAAAAAAAGATTATATATGACAGCAACTCCAAGAATATACGCTGACACTGCTAAAATGAAAGTAGATGAAGCAAACGCATATTTATGTTCTATGGATGATGAAAATATTTATGGTCCTGAATTTCATAAACTAGGTTTTGGAGATGCAGTTAAATATGGGCTGCTTACTGATTATAAGGTTCTTGTGTTGGCTGTAGATGAAGAATATGTAAAAAAAGAATTACAAGATTTATTAATTGATGAAAATCATGAATTGAAATTGGAAGATTCTGTTAAAATAATGGGATGTTGGAATGGACTTTCAAAAATAAGTTTATTTGATGACAAAACTAGTTTTTTAACGGATCCACAACCTATGAAAAGAGCAGTATCATTTTGTAATACAATAAATGATTCGAAAAAAATAGTAGAAATGTTTAAAATAATACAAGAACATGTTAAAGGTAATAAATATAGCACTGATACTGAGAAACTGGTTAATATTTCAATAGAACATGTGGATGGAACATTTAATGCACTAGAGAAGAAAGATAAAATTAATTGGTTAAAAGATAATATTAAGGATGGAAATTGTAGAATACTTACTAATGCTAGATGTTTGTCCGAAGGTGTAGATGTTCCTGCCTTAGATGCTGTAATGTTTTTAAACCCAAGAAGCAGTATGGTAGATATTATTCAATCTGTTGGGCGTGTTATGCGAAAAGCTGAGGGAAAGAAATATGGTTATGTAATATTACCAATTGGTGTTTCTGCTAATGAAAATCCTGAAGATGCTTTAGACAATAATGCGAAATATAAAATTGTTTGGCAAGTGTTGCAAGCTTTAAGGGCTCATGATGATAGATTTAATAATACAATTAATAAAATTGAATTAAATAAAAAGAAACCAGAACAAATTGAAGTTGTCGGTGTAGGTTCGTTTAAAAAGCAAGATAGTGATAATGGTGTTAAAACTAAAAAGGTTATTGATTCAGGTGAAATAAGAAAAAGAGTTCAATTAGAGTTAGACCTAAAAAATTTCGATGAGTGGAAAGAAAATATTTATTCTAAAATGGTTAAAAAGGTTGGCTCAAGAGTTTATTGGGAGACTTGGGCTAAAGATATAGCTGAAATTGCTGCTACTCATATAGATAGAATAAAACTATTGCTAAACTCTGGAAATATGGAAATTGATGATTCGTTTGATGAATTCTTAGTTGGTTTAAGGTTAAATCTAAATAACTCTATTACTAGGGAAGATGCTATAGAAATGTTAGCTCAACACTTAATTACTAAACCAGTATTTGATGCATTATTTGAAGGATATGAATTTGTTAAAAATAATCCAGTTTCACAAGCTATGCAAAAAATGATGGATGTATTAGATAGACAGCAATTAGATAGTGAAAAAGAAAAATTACAAAAGTTCTATGATAGTGTAAAAGAAAGAGCTTCAGGAATAGATAATGCAGAAGGTAAACAAAAGATAATTTTAGAGTTATATGAGAAATTCTTTAAAACAGCACTTCCTAAAGAAGTTGAAAAGTTAGGGATTGTCTATACACCTACTGAATGTGTTGATTTTATTATTAATAGTGTTGAATATTTAATGAACAAAGAATTTGGAAAATCATTATCAGATCATGGAGTTCATATTATAGATGGTTTTACAGGTACTGGAACTTTTATTGTTAGACTATTACAAAGTGGAATAATAAAAAAAGAAGATTTATTATATAAATATACTAATGACATACATGCAAATGAAATAGTATTACTAGCATATTATATAGCTGCAATTAATATAGAAGAGACTTTTCATGAGTTAACAAATAATGAATTATACATACCTTTTGATGGTATTGTATTAACTGATACTTTTCAATTATACGAAGATTATAATGAAAATAAGTGGACTAAACAGGTTAATGATTTAGCTTTACCTGAAAATAGTGAGAGAGCTAAAAAGCAAAGAGATTTGCCTATAACCGTTTGTATCGGAAATCCTCCATATTCGATAGGTCAAAAATCTGCTAATGATGATGCTGGAAATTTACACTACGAAAAATTAGATAAAAAAATTGCGGAATCATATGCAAAATATTCAAAAGCTAATTTAAAAAAGGGATTATATGATAATTACATAAGAGCCTTCAGGTGGGCTTCAGATAGAATCGAAAAAAATGGAATAGTTTCGTTTATAACGAATGGTTCTTTTATTGATAACCAAGGAATGGATGGATTTAGAAAATGTCTTTTGAATGAATTCACTTCTATTTATATATTCAATTTAAGAGGCAATCAAAGAACCTCGGGAGAATTATCCCGTAAAGAAGGCGGAAAGATATTTGGAAGTGGAAGTAGAACTCCTGTTTCAATAACTTGTTTAGTTAAAAATTTAAAAAAGAAAAACGATAATTTTGTTCATTACTTTGATATAGGGGATTATTTAAGTAGGGAACAAAAATTGAATATTATCTTAGATAAAAAAAACATATCTAATATTAATTGGAGAAAAATTATTCCAGATGAGAATAATGATTGGATTAATAAAAGAAATAACAAATATGCTAAATTTTTACCACTTGCTCCTAATAAGAAATTAATGTTAAATTCAAAATCATTTTTTAATAATTATGCAATAGGCATAGTTAGTAGTAGAGATGCCTGGGTATATAATTATAATAAAAATAAATTAATCAAAAAAGTTAAAGGTTTGATAGATTTTTATAATGAAGAACTTGAAAAGAAAAAGAAAGACTATTTATATAATTTGGATATGAACCCTACCAAAATTAGCTGGTCGGCTGGTCTAAAACAAAAGATAGATAGAAGAGAGAATATATTATATAATGAACAGTCTATCATTATTGGTTTGTATAGACCATTTGTAAAAGAATATTTGTATTATGAAAATAATCTAATAGAAAGACCGGGAAAAATGTTAGATTTATTTATACAGTCAAATAAAGCTATAATGTTATCTGGCGTTGGATCAAATAAAGGTTTTTCTTCATTTATGATTGATAGGATTCCGAGTCTAGACACCATTGAAAAAGGGCAATGTTTTCCGTTATATTGGTATGAAAAAAGTGAAGAAAATACCTTGTTTGGTAAAAATACTTTAGTTAAACATGATGGCATCTCTGACTATATAAAACATAAATTAGAAAATAAGTATAATAAAATTATTGAAAAGGAAGATATTTTTTATTATGTTTATGGGATTTTATATTCAAAAGATTATATTGAAAATTTTGAAGCAGATTTAAAAAAATCTTTGCCAAGAATTCCACTAGTTGATACTTTAGATGAATTTTTGAAATTTAGTGAAGCAGGAAAAAAGTTAGCAGATTTACATTTAAATTATGAAAAAGTTAAACCTTATAATAAATGTAATATATTTGCTTATACTGATGCTTCGTATACAGTTACCAAAATGAAATTTAGTAAAAAGGGGGATAAATCTTCTATTGATTATAATGATAGAATAACAATTTCAAATATTCCTTTAAAAGCATATGAGTATATTGTTAATGGAAAATCTGCTATAGAGTGGATTATGGAGAGATATGCAATTACCATAGATAAAAAAAGTGATATTGTAAATGATCCTAATGATTGGTGCAAAGAAGCTAATGATGAAAAATATATATTTAATCTATTGTTAAGAATTATTAATGTTTCTATTCAAACGGTAGATATTGTTAATTCTTTACCTAAGCTAGATTTTGAATAAGAGAGGTAAAACATGTATATAAGTAAATTAGAAATTAAAAATTTTAGAACTTTTAACGCAGATGGAATTAGTATTTCCTTAAATGATGGGATTAATATATTAGTTGGTGAGAATAATGTTGGAAAATCCACCATAATTGATGCATTACGTTTAGTAGCAACTTCACTTCAATATAAAAGAGATATTTATATAAAAAAAGATGATTTTCATATTGATGAATTTGGAAATCAAGCAAATAAAATTACTATAAAAATTAGATTTTCTGGATTATCCGAAGAACAGCAAACAGCTTTTTATGAATTGATGGATGGAAGCGATATGACTTCAGCAACTTTATATGTTTGTTATTTTATACAAAAAAATAAAAAAGGTGAAGATAAAGTTGTTGAAAAAATTGGAAGAAACGAGGATTTAACACCAATTGATAGAGAAACACTTGATAACATTAATTTATTATATTTACCAGCATTGAGAGATGTCGAAACTTCATTAAGGCCGTCTCGGAAAAGCTCTTTGGCTGAAATCTTAAAAAAAGTAATTACAACAGAACAAGACAAAAATGATTTAATTGAGGAACTATCCACTGCTAATAAAAAAATTATACAAAACCAGAAAATAAAAAGTATTGAAAAAAAACTTAATTCTAACTTGGTAGCAATAGAAAACGACTATTTATCTCAAAAGGTTTTGATTAATCTATTAGAACCAACTTTTGAGTCTATAACAGGTAGTTTGGGATTAACTTATATTTTTAATCACGATAAAAGAAAAATTCAAAAAAAGGAATTCTTGAATATTTTGAAAATGTTAAATATAGAGTTAGAGGATATAAAGGATAAAATAGAAGAACACGAAGACTGTTATGAAATTGAATTATCCTCTATAGAAGAACTTGAAGATTATAAGGATTTATATAATGAAATTATAACTAATAACAAATTTAATTTTTCCCTTAATAGAAATGGATTAGGATATAATAATTTGCTAGCTATGGCAACATCAGTCACGAATTTACGAGAGAACTTAGATTTAGGAGAATTTTCTTTGTTTTTGATAGAAGAACCTGAAGCCCATCTTCATCCTCAACTATTAGATCTAGTTTTAGATTATTTTAGTAATAATATAAAAGACAATACACAAGTTATTATTACATCTCACTCTCCTGTTTTAACTTCAAACGCTAAATTAGATGAAATAATTTTAATTAGAAATGATGAATTTGGTAGTTATTCCACATCATTAAAAAATACAAATCTAGATGATATAGAGAAGAAATCATTGGAAAGATATATGGATGTTACTAAATCTCAATTTTTATTTTCTAAAGGCGTAATATTTGTTGAAGGTATAAGTGAAGCTTTACTTATTAATGAATTTTCTAAAATTTTATCTAAACCATTAAATAAATATTCTATAGAAATAGTAAATATTAATGGTGTTGACTTCAAACCATTTGTAAAATTGTTTACAAAAGATCCAGAAAATAACGATAAAGATTGCATTAAAGAAAGAATATCTATAATTTCTGATGATGATCGATGTACTAATGAGAATGATGAAAATAGAATAATTGAAGATGATCTAAAAGGTGAGATTTCATATGATAATTTATTACAAAAACTGCATAATGGCAATCTCTCAAATAGAGCAGTAAAACTATATAAATATGATTCTGAAAATATTTCAGTTAATCTTGCATACAAAACGTTTGAATATGAACTCGCTAAGAAAGCGGAAAACAATGATATTTTGTTAAGAGCATTATCTAAAAAGCATCCAACAATCGCAAAAGAAATTCAAACTAAAATTGATGAAAAAGAGTCTCAAGACATAATTGCATTAAGAATTTGGAAAGCAATAAGAGATTGTAAAGGTGAGTTTGCTCAAAATTTAGCAATAGAGCTTATTAAAGATAGTACAGGATTTGTTGTACCTGAATATATTGAGAATGCAATCGATTTTGTAATTGGAGTAAAAAAATGTTGACTGAATTGCAAAAAAAGATTGTGAACTCTAGTGGTAAAGTAGTAGTGAAAGCTTGCCCCGGAAGTGGAAAAACTTATACTATAGCATATAAACTAAAAAAGATAGTAGAGTCTTGGAATGACAATTATTCTGGGATTGCAGTTTTATCTTTCACTAATGTTGCCTGTATGGAAATAAAAAATAAATATAAAGAAATAAATGTTGGACTTGAGTTATTATATCCGCATTTTATTGGCACTTTTGATAGTTTTATATATAAATACATATTTGCTATTTTTGGAACTTTGATAACTAAAACAAAAGGAAATCTACTTGTAGATAATTCAAGTTTAATAGTAAATATGAAAAAAAGATTTTGGAAAAAAGAATGTTACCAGAAAGGTTGTAATCCATATTCCTTTTATATGGAAAACGGGAATATACAAGATTTAAATAATAAAGTAAGAAATTGTACTTCTGTGAATAAGTCTTGTGAATGTTTAAAAAGAGAATGTTGTCGTATTGGATATTATAATTATGATGATATATTATGTATATGTATTTCTATTTTAAAACAAAGAAAAGATATTTTAAACTTATTTATTAAGCGTTTCCCAACAATTATTCTTGATGAAGCACAAGATATTTCGAAAAAACAAATGGAGTTATTAGAATTACTTATTGATAATGGACTTTCAAATATGATGCTAATAGGAGACCCAGATCAAGCTATATATGAATGGAGAAGCGCAAATCCTGAGGTTTTCTTAAACAAATTTAATTCTGAAGAATGGGAAAAAATAGTTTTAAATGAAAATTTTAGGTCATCTCAAAATATTTGCAATGCTACATATTATTTTTCAACATTGGAAACAATCTCTAATTCCATTAGTGAATATAAAGATTTTTTAAAAAAACCCATTTTAGTTAAGTATAATATTAAACAGATTGATAATTTGCTCGAATTCTATATTAATGTGTGTAGAGAAAATAAAATATTGATTTCTAATCAGATTGCAATTTTGAATAGAAGCAAAGATTTTTTGTCGAATGATTATAGCAATATTAAAGATTTGTGGAAAAATGATTTGTCAATATTACTTAGTAAAAGTGTTATGTATAAATTGCAAAAAGATTATTCTAATTTATACAAATATTCAGAAAAAGTTTTATATTTCATATTAATGGGAGATAATATCAATTCAAGCATTAATTATGAAAGTATTTTTAAAATAATGGATGAATCAATTTGGAAAAGGAAGGTAATTGAATTAAGTTTTAAGTTAAAGGAAAAAAATATAGTTTTAACCGAATGGATTTCTGAGACAGAAATGTTATTGAAAGAAATTTTTGTGGATTATAAAAATTTTCTTAAGGTAGAGATTAAATTGGCAATAAAAAAAAGTGATAGAAAATTGCCGGATTTTAAAAAACATAAAATAAATGAATTTTTTTATACAAACAATCTGGAATATATTGTTTCTACCATTCATGGTGTTAAGGGTTGCACTTTTGATGCAGTACTATTAATTGTTAATCAAAATGGCAAAATGACCAGCAATATAATAAATCAATATCCACTTGGGAGTGAAGAAATAAGAAATGCTTATGTAGCTATGACAAGACCTAGAAAACTATTGATGGTTGCTATTCCTAATACTGTTAAAGATAAAGATTTAAGAAGATTTCCAGCAGATTTATGGGATTATAAGTATCTTTGAAAATACTAGCAGATATATTTTTAACAAAGTGTTATAATTATCATAGTCACTTAGGAATGCGACTAATAAATATATAATTTTAAAGTTCATATAGAACTGTACATATTTTTCCAACAAACAAGATTGGATAATATTCCCTTGTTTTTGTAATGGATTAATATGTCCAGTTCTTTTTATGTGTTCCTAAAAATGCTGGTAAAGGTAGGAGGATATAATGGAACTACTAAATTTGATAATCTTATACTGGAATGATAATGAGAAAAGATATAGAACCTTTTATAAGTTTAGTAATACCAGAAGCAGTATTAGGAGATAATAGATTAACATTTTTAGAAAGAGTATTGTTAATTGAAATAGTGTCACTATGTAAGAAAAATGAATATTGTTGGCCTACTAATAGGTATTTTATGGATAAATTTGATTGTACTAAGCAAACAATATCGAAAAGTATAAGTAGTTTATCAAAATATAACTATATTGATATAGAAATCAATAATAGTGAAAAAAATAATTCAAAAAGAATAATTAGGTTATCTGAAGTATTAAATAAAAGAATAACAAGTATTCAAGAAAATACTTATGCTAGTATTCAAAATAATTTTAACTGTTATAATAAATATAAAAATAATAAAAAAGATATATTAAATGATATTTACACAGTTGATGATGAAGGCAACGAATATTGGCATGGCATAAAAATTGAATCAGAAAAAATGACAGTTGAGGAAGTAAAAGAATTAGAGGATTTATTAAATAATTTCAAATAAAAATGGAGGATTGAATAAATAATATATTTAAACAAGTCATAAATTTAAATGAGGTGGCTTATGTTTAATATAACTGAAACTTTTAAAAATGATTCTCCTAATTTCAAAGAACTGGTATCTAAATATATAAAAAGTGTGATTAATAATGTCTGACATCATAGATGTAATTGAATTAATGTGTTATACTTTAAGTGGCTTTAATTTGTTATACAAAGTGGAAAGAGAGTAAAAATTGTATAACGCTTTAATACAGATGCCAGAATATTATAAAGCAGGAATTTACATAAGATTATCTGAAGCAGATGAAGGGAAATCTTACGAATCAGATAGTGAGAGTGTCCTTAATCAAAGAAATATACTAATGAATTATGTAAAAGAAAAAGGATTTGTCTTTATTGATGAATATGTTGATGATGGATATTCAGGTACTAATTTTGATAGACCTGGATTTCAAAGATTAATTGATGACATAAAAAGTAAGAAAATCAATTTAGTTATCGTTAAAGATATGTCTAGATTAGGTAGAGATCATATATTAACTGGTTATTATGTAGAAAATTTCTTTCCTGAAAATGGAATAAGATTTATTTCTATGCAAGAAGGTTATGACAATGCTATTAACCAAGCTAGTAATGATTCATCAACATTTATATTTGCTTGTAATGATTATTATAGTAAACAAAATTCTATTAAAATTCGTAATGTTTTAAATGATAAGAGAAGAAATGGAAAATTTATAGGTAGCATGCCGAGTTTCGGGTATTTAAGGGATCCTGAAGATAAGGGACACTTAATACCAGATCCAGAATATGCACCTGTAGTTAAGAAAATATTTGAAATGGCTTATAATGGAGTAGGATTATCTGATATAACTACTTATTTGAATGACAATAAGATTAAAACACCAAGTAGTTTAAAAAGGAAAAATCCTAATTCTAAAGGTAAGTACAATGAAATGTGGACTATTTCTTCTGTTAAAAAGATATTAAAGAATCAGATGTATGTTGGTGATATGGTTCAAAGTACACAGACCAAAGTGTCTTATAAATCTAAAAAGAAAAAGGCTTTACCTAAAAGTAATTGGGATGTAGTTCAAAATACTCATGAAGCTTTGGTTGATAGATATATATTTGAAAGTTTGCAAAATAATTTTAAAAGAACAACTAAATCTAATATAACTAATCGTGATAAAAGATTATTTGAAAACTTATTATATTGTAAAGAGTGTGATAATACCTTAACAGTATCTTTTAGAAAGAATCATGACTATTGGACTATTAATTGTAATAGATATTCGAGAGATCCAAAAAGAAAAATGTGTTATCCACATTTTATGCCTTATGATAAGCTAGAACAAGCATTATTAGATGTTATTAAGGGTACTTGCAAAAAGTATGTAGATGCTATTAATGTATCTGGTATAGCAAGTGAGATTAATAGTAAGAGAAGAAATGATTCTAAGCTAAAGGAAAAAATAAATGAGTTACAGAATAAAGAAAAAGAATATATAAGTAAATTGGATATGCTTTATGAAGATAAGTTTAAAGGTTTAGTATCGGATGAAATGTATAAGAGAATAGCCAATGATACAGAAGTTTTACTAACTAAATTACGTAGTGAAATAAATAAATTAAGAGCAGGTACAAAGGCAATTAAAAATAAGACTGATGATTTAAAATGGTATGAAGATAAAATAAAATCTTTAATTGATATTGAAAATCCTACAAGAGAATTAATTCAAACTATTATTGATAAAATAGTTATAGATAAAGATAAAAACATTGAAATAATTTACAAATTTAGTATATTAAATAGTATTTAATAACTTTGTTCCTATTGGAACAAAGTAAACATAGCAACAGATAAACTACTTAAATAAGGAGAAATAAATAGAATGAACGAAGAAAATGAAATTGTTAGATATGCAAAAAATGTTTTGATATCATTTGCTGAACAAAATCCGTTTTTTTGTGGATTAGTTAAAACTTTTGATGATAAAGAAGCTGAATTTATAATGGATAGGTCTAAAGCATTAGAAAGAAGAATTGAGGATTTAGAATTTTTTAAAAAGCAATTATCTTATCTAATGGATGACAGAAGCAAATACATTCATATTAGAAATTTTTTAAGTTTTTATTTTACAAAGACGGATCCAGCATTAATAGACACAAATATATCAATTTTTTTAGATTATATTCAAGAAAAATATAATGCTAACAGCTATGATTTACTACTTGAAAAAGTATGTCTATTATCTAAAGAATCATTAAATGTAATGAAAAAAATAAAAATGATGTCAAAAGAAGGATCATATTATGAATGGAAAGATTTTTTGAGATTGTATCCTAATGTAGACCAAACCTTGAGTTATAGAGAAATTTTGACATCAGAAAACTTAAATTCAGAATTATTAGAAATATCATTTGGTTTGAAAAACTTAATAGAAAATGATTTTATTATAAGTTTATCCAATAATTATCCTGGTTCTATTGATGTTTATAATGTTGATAGTTTTTCAATAACCAATATAGGTAATTTATTACTGAAATATATATAAATTAGTTACACATTGACTATCGGCAGGTGCCGAAGGTGCGGAAGTAATTTATGCACTTCGAAATAATAGCCGATTGGCTTCTAAAATACTAGATGAGTTAGAAAAATCTGGACAGGTTGTAAGAAAGTATTATCAAAGAAGGTTACCTTCTGACACTTCAAAGGATTATTATTATATTATCCGAGATACTCCTAATAATCAAACAGTTATTGTAGAATATGGATTTTTAGATAATACGACGGATGCTCAAAAACTAAAAAATAATTATGAAAAGTATGCAGAAGCAGTAGTAAAAGCAATTGCTGAGTACGGTGGATATAAGTATACGCCAGTTGCTGGAAGTGATTATTATGTTGTAAAAAAGGGTGATAGTTTGTGGAGTATTGCTAGAACTTATGGACTTACTGTGGAAAAGTTAAAGAGTTTAAATAATCTATCTAGTAATACTTTAAATATTGGTGATGTACTTTTGATAAAATCAGATTCTACAAATTCTAATGATGAAGTTGACGGATATGAATATTATACAGTTATAAAGGGAGATTCACTTTATAGCATTGCTAGAAAATATAATTTGACTGTTGATGAGTTAAAGAGTATGAATAATTTAAGTTCTAATACATTGTCAATTGGGCAAAAATTAATTATAGGTAAAACTAATTATTCAAATGTATATACAGTAAAAAAAGGTGATACTTTGTATTCAATTGCTAGGAATTATAACACAACTGTAGATGAAATAAAAAAGGCTAATAATTTAAGCTCTAATTCTTTAAGTATTGGGCAAGAGTTAGTTATTCCTACTAAAAGTGAAAATCAAACAGTAAGCACGCAAACTTATACGGTAAAAAAAGGTGATACTTTATATAATATTGCTAAGAATTTTAATACGACAGTAACCGATATTAAAAAATTAAATAATTTAAATTCTAACATTTTGTCAGTTAGTCAGAAATTGATTATACCGAGCTAATATTTAAATCATAATTCTTTAATAACTTAAAACTTTGTGCTATTATATTAGGAGAAAGGATGATAGTTATTTATGGATATGTATGATGTTGATTATTATGTAAATACTGCTTCTAATAAAATTTCTTTTACGTTAGTATGGTCTATAATTAGCGTGGTTGTTGCTATAGTTGGTGGTATTACATTATACTATACAGTGTTTAGTAAAAAGAATAAAGATAAGTATAAAGGATTTATGAAAGCATTATATGATTTTGTTAATTTCAAATTTTTTATAATAGATGATTTATTTAGAATCCTTTATTTAATTAGTGCAATTATGATAACATTATTTTCATTTACTTATCTTGGATCATGGAAATTTGTAACGACATTAATATTAGGAAATTTAGGCCTTAGAATTATATATGAGTTAATGCTATTATTTAATGAATTATGTATTAATGTTAGAGAAATTAATAAGAAAATAAAAAAATGAATTACATTATTTGTAGTTCATTTTTTAATCGTCTTCTCTAGGACCAATTAAATTTTCAATTGGTTCATCAATAAGTTCTTCTTCGGTAGGTACTTTACTTTCGTTAGGTTTTGGATCAACTATATTTTTACAAACGGTTACATTTAAAGTGGTTATATTAGTTGTAATTGTTCCTGCATGAACGCTTTGTTCTAGGATACTATCATTAATGCAACTATTACTTTCATTATAACTTTTTGTTAGTGTAATACTTCTTGTTTTTATCCAATCTTCAACATAAGATATATTCGTACCTACAAAATTAGGTAGACCTTCATTTTTACGGACACTCGAATATTTTTTGCCAATCACAGGTATTTCATATGGTTTATTAATGGAGAAAGTGAATTCTTTAATCATTTGAGGTTTTTGAATTTCTAAGTTTTCTTTCATAGCAGTTACAATTTCATTTAAACTTTCTTCATAATATTGATATGTATAAGCATTATATCCGTTTAAATAATAAGTTGCGTCATATCCGGTTAAATAAGTTTTTTGAATATTTATAAATTTATTATCTGAGAAATTACTATTTAGTAAAATATTTTTTCCGACATTATAGAAATTTAAAATTTCTTTATTTGACATATTAGTATCAATATTATTAGATACAGCATTTAATACTTTATAAAAGGTATTAATGTTTCTTATGGTTTTGGCTTTATTTGCAATAGCGGTTACAACAGCTTGTTGATGCTCGATTCTTTTGAAATCACTTAAAGCCCATTGGTGACGATTTCTTGAATAGGCAAGGGCTTGTTCACCATTTAAGGTAACATTTTTGCCTGGTGTAATATAAACTATGTTATCGCCAAATTCACGATTAGAATTTTGCTCACAAACAAGTCCTTTACAGTCAACACTTAGATTCTTTTTAAAGTCTGGTTCATCTATATCTAAAGTTATACCACCTAATGCTTCGACTAATGCAACTACACCTTTAAAGTTAATCTTTACAAAATAATCAATATTAATGCTTGTCAAATTTTGAATAGTATCAATCATACATTTGGTTCCATAACCGGCGGCTGAATTTATTTTAAAACTTTTGTTATTATTACATGCTATTGGAACATAAGTATCTCTTGGAATGCTAAAGACAGTGGCATTTAAAGTTTTAGGATTAAAAGTTATTAACATTATAGAGTCGCCATTAAAGGCAGCGTTGTTACTTAAGCCGTCATACTCAGAGTCTACACCTAATAATAATACTGTAAATGGTTCAGTTACGCTTTTGCCAGTGGAAATTACTGTATCTTGGTTATCTAACTTTTTACTATAACTATCAATTACTTTTGTTTCTGCTTCAATATTTTCAAATTTTTCAATATTGCGATATTTTAGAACGTAGTTTGATGTTATAAAAGCACCATCTATTTCACCATCATATAAGGCTTTTAATAATAATTCATTGTTTTCATAATTAGTTATTTTGTATTTTTTATTGTTACTTGCAATATATTCTTGAGGTAATATGTACCCTTCAACATCTTCTTCATTTTTTAATATACCTACTGTTTTTATATCTATATCCTTATTTAACGTAATTAAATCAGTTGTATAAATTATTTTATCTTTGCTTAAATCATCAACAATATTATAGGTTTTATCTATGTAATAAGATATTAGTAAGTTAATAGCAGCAAAAATAAAGGTTACAATGCAAATTACAATGGCTTTAACATTCTTTTTAGATATTAATAAGACCAGGGACAGTATTAAAAAAATGACAAAATAGATAATTAAAGTAATGATAACAAATACTCTAAGTAAGGTTTCAATGCCAGTTAATAATAAAATATTATATATTAATAAACTTAAACTTGCTAAGTATATAATAGTTGTAATTATAAAAATTAGTTTATAACCCAATTTTACTTTCTTGAGTTTTTTAAATAGGTTGGAAAATTTTCTTTTTTTATTCATGCTAAGCACCCTATTATTGATTATACACTATAATTGGTATTTTATAAATAAAAAATTAAAAGATGCACTTATGAAAGCACATCTCATTTCTTACCTTTAAAATAGTCCGACTTTATAACAGCATCATTTAAAAGCATTTTCTTTTTAACAATTAAATTATATTTATTTAATACTTTTTGTTTCATTTTTTGACCACTTTGATATTCTCCATTAGCAACATAAGTTTTGCCATTATACCATGAACCATCAGGGAAGAAGACAAGTGGATCATAATTTTTACTTAGAATGTCACGGCCAATATAGTTATTTTGATTATATTCAATACCGAATAAGTTTAAAACAGTTGGTAAGATATCTAATTGAGAATTAACTTGTTTAATATTTTTAACAACTTTACCATTATTATAAATAATGAATGGAGTGTGGTTTATTAAATTGTTACTAGTTTCTTTATATTTGTTTAAAATTTCTTTATCTTCGATAGTATAGTCATAATGATCTGCATAAATAACTAATACAGTATCATCTAACATATTTTTTTCTTTTAATTTTTCTAATAATAATTTAATTAAATCATCGGTTTCTTTAGCTTGTAATTTTAAACAATCAAATTCTGATAATCCAACTTCATCAGTAAGCATTTTACAGGTTCCTTTAGATGTTTTATAAGGCATGTGAGCTGAGTATGTAATAATGTAAGAAACACTTGGCTGACTATTATTTAATATCATGTTTGCAAAAGTTTCATTTTTGATTAGCTCGGTATCTAACCAGAATTCATTATTATGATAGATATCTAAGTCTTTTAGTCCATTATATGAATCGTATCCGAAGGCTTTATAATTTACGCCTCTAGAGTAATATTCTTTACTATTCATATGGAAAGCATTAACGGTGTAACCAAGATTTTTAAATAGATTAGGTAGTGAGTATGAGTAAGTGTTACGGCTAAAAGTATAAGCACTTTGATTATAGTTATAAGCACTTGAGTAACCGGTATTTACCATAAATTCGGAGTTAAATGTTGAACCACCACCTGATGTAAATGAATAATGGTTGGTAAAATTTAGAGAATTTTTAGATAATTTATAGAATGTAGGCATAATGTTTTTATCAAGTAAGAATTCGTCAATACTTTCTAATTGTAATAAGATTAAATTTTTTCCTTTAAAAATGCCAGTATAATTATTTGTTTCACTATGAATGTTTTCTTTGAAGTTTTCATCGAGCACTTCTTTTTCTGCATTTGATAAAGTGTTATTATCTTTGATAAAATTAATATAGAAGTTTCTAACGTTATATTCAAACATACCAGAAACCATCATGCTTTTATTGTTGTCATTAAAGTTTTCATAAATTCTTCGGGAGTTTCGCCAGTCATCCCATTCAACTTCAGCATTTTTAGTACCATATAAGTTTGGCATTAAAAATCTAATAATTAAGAAAGATAAAATTATAATTCCGGCTTTTTTATAATTTGTTTTTTTACTAAATTCGGCTTTTTTAAGTCCTTTAATATTTAGATATATACTTAAAATAAATACAATTACAACCCAGTATTTAATATTTAAAAGGACAGTGTCATAATATTCGGTTCCTTCACCAGCAACGGCCATAACGCTGTAATCAAAGAACATGTTAAAGTATGAAAAGTAAACTGCATGAACTAAGAACATAACTAAAGAAAAAATATAGAATATTAAGTATACAATTTTACCAGCTGTTTTATTTAGTGATTTTACCAAAATTAAAATAAACGATAACCATAAAATACTAAATAAATTAGGCATAGGCATAAACCAGAAGTAAAAACCAACTTTATGATTATAGAATAGTCTTAAGGCTAAATCTAATATATATAATGATAAGAATAAGAAGATATAATATTTATTTTCTTTGGTAAATTTTTTGATAATGGTTTTTAATTTAAGAAAATTCTCTTTGACAAAACTACTTATTTTATTACTAATACGTTTAATTTGTTTTGTAAATTTTTGATAAATGATAATTGATATTAATATTACTAAACCAACTAAAGACGCAATTTTAGCTGTTTTTAAAAATGGAGTATGATAGACAATTTCTATTTTATGGGTTCCTTCAGTTATTGCAAATCCTAAGAAAGCATCATCTACTTTAACTGTGTCGACACGGTTATCATCAATATATACTTTAAATCCTCTTTTTTCGTAAGGAATAGTAAGTTTAATATAACCATCTTCTCTTACATTAATTGTTCCTGTAAGATAATTGGTTTTCTTAACTTCATCAAAAACTATTTCATCAACGCTATTTTTAATATTTTTTATTTGGTTATAATTAATTGTATATAATTCGATATCACTTATATCAAATGATCCTTTAGAAAATGTAATATTTAATTCAGAAATAGTATTATTTGATGATAGAACATATTCAAAAGTATTGTTATTGTTATGATATTTCCAGTTGGAACAAGAAAGTGCATTAGTTACGCCATTTATAGTTATGTTACTACTACAGGCAAAACCATCTTTTTGTTTATTCGTTTTAAATTTTATGATAAATATTTCATTATTAATTGGTGTATTAAGTTTAATTTTTACGTTATTATCACTATTTGTTTCGATAATATAATGACCATTTTCTTCATTATAAGTAATATTATTTAATTCGGTAATTTCATAAGCACTTTTATAATTTTTAACATTACCTTTTTTATAAACATCATTAACGCTTCGATCAACAATAACGTAATTTAAAAGGGCATCAATAGTTTCAGGATAAGATAAAGTGTTAAACTCTCTTAAACTCATAATTTTACTACTGCTATAACCAACAGGTAATACATCATCGTTTATATAAAGGCTTTTGCCGTTTTCTTCAGTAACTTTGGTGTAACCAATAGGAGCATCTTTACTAGTTATTAAATATTTTGCTCCGATATAATAGTCATATAGAATGTTTTGTGCTTCTGTAATGGTAGTATTATCTCGGTTTAAAACTTCATTTTGAAAGATATTGCGGACAAAGTTCATATAACTTTTGTTTGAGTAAGATGAATATATAGAGGATTTTAAATTGTCAATATTATAAACTTTGTTAGAATTACTTAAAATATTATCTTCAATCGTAGTACGATATAAATTATTGTCAACTATTTCTTCAGTTAGTTTATAGTAACTTTCATTATTTATATCCTTTATAGTGGTAAATTTAGCATAACTTTCATTTAAAGATGTACCAATAAGAGAACCAATTAAAACTAAATACATTGGGATGTAAATAATATATGTTTTTTTCTTTTTTGTTAATAAGTATAAAGATATTAACATTAAGGTGCTATCTAAGATAATAAGAGGAAGACTATAACTTTTGATTGCAATAAAGATAAGAAAAATACTTACGGGTATTGTTATACTTATTAATTTATGATAATTAACTTTTTGATTTTCGACGTTTTTAAAAAACTCACTTATTTGTAAAATCATTAAGGGTAAGAAAGGAATAAAGCATTTTCCGTCTATGTACATAAATCCGTTTAAAACATAACTACATAAAGGTATTAAGATATATAAAGATGAAATAATAGCTAAAAAGTAAAAGCCCTTCTTTTTATTAATAATTTCCCAAATTATAGTAATGATATAAATCATAGTTATACCCCAGGAATAGTAAGAAAAATAGAATGTTTTATCATATCCGATTTTAGGGTTAAATAAATCAATAAGACTATAATTTATAGCATTACTTGTTGATGATCTTCCAACAAAAAGAGCGTATACAGTAGGTATTAATATTATACTAGCCATAAGGATTGCTAAGGATACATATCCGATAATTTTAAATAATTGATTTCTATTATAATTGTTATTTTTTAATAATTTATAAAGAGTATAAATTCCGATAGTAATAATGCCAGAAACACTGAAATAATAACTGGTCATGATCATTAAAACGGTACAAATGATAAGAGGTACAGGTTTTTTCTTTTCAAAATAATAGTCGACACTCATCAAAGCACCAATCATAAATGGCATATAAATGACAAACATTAGATGGCGATGAAAATGGTAAAAAAAGGTACTGTTAAGTAATAAAATTGCAGTGCTTAAAAAAGCAATTTTACTATTATACTTATTATTAATCCATTTATAAAACATAAATAAAGAAACTAAAAGACTAATTATACTAATACTAGGAATGTAAATGTACATAGGGATAAAGGGAAGAAAGTATGAGAGTAAAATTAGTGGGCTTAATAAGCCATAATAAGAAAAATAATATATATTTTGACCTAAACCTAGATTTAAGGCAAACTCAGGAATTATTTTTCCCGTTTTATAAAAGAGCATTCTAAAATATTCCGGAATAGTGATGTACTGATTTAACCAATCAACGTTTGATCCAAAGATATAACCTTTAAAAGATAAAATTCCGATAAAAATCGTTACTATAACTAAAAATATACTTAAATATAAATAATCTTTTTTTTCTAATTTCTTCATTTTTACTACCTCTCAATTAGCCTAGATTATATCATTTTTATGGGATAATCGCAACTTTACCGATGTTGGTACAAGTGCTCTTTCTTTTCAAAATTTAATTCATATAATATTATAGGTGATAATATGGACAATCAAATTGTATTAATCGTTGGTATTGTAGTTTCTTTAATATCAATAGTAACGCCTATTATAAAGCTTAATACTACTATTAATAAGCTTAATTTTGCGGTAAGTTGCCTTAAGAAAACAATGGATGAAACAGTAGAAAAATTAAATAATCAAGAAAAAACGATAATTTTATTAGAAAACAAATTGGAAAGAAGTGATAAAGATGGAAATAACAATAACTAGTATTATATCGTTTGTTACATTAGTAATTGGATTTATAAGTAAAAAATTAAAAATTGTTAATAAAAAATATATTCCATATCAAAATATTCTTATTGGAATTGTATCTGGATTTATTGTTTATATGACAGGACTTGACGAAAATATTTATAAAGCAGTAATTAGTGCTTTAATTGCTTCTTTAAGTGCAGGCGGTATTTATGATGCCTTACCAAATATAAAAAAAGAAGATAATAATGAAGTGGAAAATTAAAAATTTTAAGATATGAAAATTTAAGAAAAAGAAATTTTTAAATAGTTTATTATTTTGCTAATAATTGGTATAATGATTATAGATATTGAGGGATGATTGTGAAAAAAGTAAAAAAAATACTATTAATTATAATACCAGTACTATTAATAGCGTTATTAATATATGTAGCGTTTAAGGAAATTACGCCACTTGACGATACTAAAAAGTTATATATAAATTGCGGAAGTACTCATGAAAATTATGATGTGCTTACAGGCAATAAAATTAGTTTTGCACCAAATGATGAAAAATGTAAATTAAATTTAGAAATAAGAGATGTAGAACGTAATTTTGTGAAATTAAATTCAACATTGTATTTATATAAAATGGATGGCAATAATAATATTATTGATAGTTCTTTATCAAATGAAATATATTTGAATCCTAATGAACATTTAATTTTATATAGTATGGATAAAACGACAAAATTTGAATTTAATTATAAGTAAAAATAGGGTAATAAAACCTTATTTTTTATGATATAATTTATTAAAGAAATGGTGATTATTTAATGAAGAAATTTTTTTTAACAATGATCTTTTTTTTAACAATTCCTTTAATCGTATTTGCTGATGAGGAAGTAAAAGAAGAGTTTGTAATTGTATGTGATGCCGAAAAAATAAATTTAAATGAACAACTTGTTTGCCGAATTTCTGTAAATGATAATCAAATTAGTTTTAATCAGGTTAATTATAATATTAATGTAAGTGACGGCTTATCAATTGTTGATGTTAGAAGTAATTATGATAAAATCTGGAAGGTAACTAAGGATGGAGCGACTAGTAAAGAAGAAGTAACCGGGTTACAGGAGTTTGGTATTTTACTATTAAAAGGAATTTCTTCAGGAGAAAAAGAAATAAATATTAGTAATATTGTTATAAAAAATGAAAGCACTAGTGCAGAAAAGACAATAAAAGACGTAAATGTTAAAGTAAAAGTTATATCTGATGATAATTATTTAAATGATATCATTATTAATGATGAATCTTTAAAAAATTTTGATTCAAAAAAAACAAGTTTTACATATCATATAGATAAAGATGCTACTAAAATTAAAATAAATGTAGTTCCTAGTAATGAATATAGTAAAATTAAAGGTGCTAAAGAATATACTTTATCTTTAAATAATGGTTCATTTTTAATTCCTATAGAAGTTATAAGTGAAAATGGAAATACAAAAATATATACAATTAATGTTGTTAGAGATAATTTTGTTAGTAATAATATAGATAAAAAACTAAAGGATTTAAAAATAACTAATAATAAAGGAAATGTTATTTTAATTAATTTTAAACCAGATGTATATCATTATGATATTGAAGTGGGTAGTGATATTACTTATTTTAATATAGAACCTACTTTGCCAGAAGGAATAAATTTTGTAAAAGATTATGGTAAAAGAAAAGCAAATATTAATTCAGGAGATAATTTAGTTTTAATTAAAACGGTGGATGATGCTGGTGAAGAACTTACATATACAATAAGTATTACGAAACCGTTGTTAAATAAATCTAGTAATAATTATATTAAATCTTTAGCGATAGATGGTTATGATTTGAAATTTAGTAAAAGAGTAAGAAATTATACTTTAGAAGTAAAGAAAAATACAAAATCTTTAGAAATAAAGCCAGTATTAGATGATGAGAAGGCTACTTATCAAATAACTGGAAATTCTAATTTAAAAGATGGTAGTGTAGTAAAAATTATAGTTACGGCGGAAAATCAAGTTAAAACTACTTATCAAATTAATATTAAATATAAAAATGTTAATTACTTTAAATATATTTGTATTATTTTAATTGGGGCTTTTGCTTTTTATGAAATTTTGAAAAATGCGAAAAAGTTTATTTCTGAAATTGGAACTCATAAAGCAAAGAAAAAGAAGCAGACGGTAACGATTAGAAAAACTAGAAAAGCAAATTCTAAAACAACTAGTAAATCTATAAGTAAAAAACCGGTAAAGAAAAGGTCAGAAACTAAAAAGGCTAGTATTAAGCCACTAAATGCTAAAAAGAAAACAACATCAAAGAAAAATGTTAAAGCAAAAAAGAAATCAAAAACGAATGGTAAAAATAAAAAACGTAAAAAATAGTCTTTGAAAAAATCAAAGATTATTTTTTTATAAAAGTTAAAAAAAGTTAGTTGCAGGATAAATGTATCATGTGATACAATATAACTGGATAGGAGGGTAGTAATGCCAACGAAGATTAAAATTACTAAGGAAATGATTGTGGATGCAGCCTTCGAAATTACTAGAGAAAAAGGAATAGATGAAGTTAGTAATAGGGAAATAGCCAAAAAACTTAATTCATCAATTAGACCAATATATTATCAATTTAAAAACTCTAGAGAACTTAATGAAGCATTAATGAAGAAAATTGGTAAATATTTTTATGTATTTTTACTTAATGGAATTGACTATAAAATTCCGCCATATAAACAAATTGGTATTAATTATGTTAAGTTTGCTAAAGAAGAACCTAACCTTTTTAAAATATTATTTATGAGTAATTATAGTCAGACAGTAGAAAAATTTGTTTTTGAAGATGAAGATTTTAAAGAAGTTGCTGATATGATTAAAATTAGTACAAAATTAAGTGATGAAGATCTTAAAGAATTTCATGTACAAATGTGGATATTTACTCATGGCATTTCTTGTTTGTGTGCAACTAACACAATTGACTTTAGTAATGATAATATTAATGATTTATTGTCAAGAGGATTTCAGGCGTTTATGTTACTTGAAGAAAATCCAGATAATAAATGGAATATGAATATAAAAGAAAATAGAGAAAAATGGGAGAAAGAAAATGAAAAATTTAACTAGTGTAATTTGGGGATTGGTTTTTATAATTGTTGGGGTGATTTTTGGACTTAATACTTTAAATATTACAGATATTGATATCTTCTTTGATGGATGGTGGACTTTATTTATAATTATTCCATGTTTTATTAATTTATTTAAAGCTGGTGACAAAAAAGGAAATATAATTGGTTTATTAATTGGAGTTTTATTATTACTGGCATCATTAAATGTAATAAATTTTGAAATTGTTTGGAAGTTATTAGTGCCAGGAATTTTAATAATTATTGGTTTATCAATGGTATTTGAAAATAGTCTTAAAACTAAATTTAACGATGAAATTAAGAAAATAAATCAAAGCAAAAATAAAGAAAATGAATATTGCGCTACTTTTGGAGAACAAAAAATAAATTTTGATGATGAAAAATTTGAAGGCACTAATATAACAGCAGTATTTGGCAGTATAAAATGTGATTTACGTAAAGCAGAAATTAAAAAAGATGTAGTTATAAATGCAAGTGCGATATTTGGAGGAATTGAAATTCTTGTTTCCAATAATGTAAAGGTTAAAGTTAAATCTTCAAGTATGTTTGGTGGAGCTTCCGAAAAGAAGAGAAATGTAAATGAAGATAAAAATACGCCAACAATTTATGTGAATGCTACATGTTTATTTGGAGGAGTAGAAATTAAATGACAACAGCTCAAAAAATAATAAAATATATTGCAGTGGCTTTTGCGTTTCTTTTAATATTTACAATTATTAGTAGTATAGCAGCAGGATTTGAACTAATTGGCAATGCTTTTGCACCTTCTAAAAATAATGTTAAAGAAAATATAGAAGAAATATGGAAAAGCACAAGTTCGGATATTAGCTTACTTGATGTCGATCTTAAATTTAGTAAATTAAATATTAAAAAAGGCGATACTTTTAAGGCTGTAAGTAATAGTAAATATATATCTGTTACTCAAGATGAAAATAAGATTAAAATAAAAGATAATAAAAAATTTACTTTGGGAAGTAGTTTAGAAAGTGAAGTAACTTTGTATATACCTGATGAATTTATTTTAGATACCGCGAATATTGAATCTGATGCTGGTAGTATGTATATTGAAAGTCTTTATGCTTATAAACTTAATTTAAATTTAGGTGCTGGTAAAGTTATTATTGATCACATTTATTCTGAAAAAACGGATATTGATGCTGGTGCTGGAAAATTTGAAATAAAAAGTGGGGCTTTACAAAATTTAGATTTTGATATGGGCGTTGGTGAAACAACTATTAACGCAAGTATAACGGGAAAAAGTGAAATTGATGCCGGCGTAGGTAGTTTAAATATTAATCTTTTTGGCGATGAAGATAAATATCAAATTGAATTTTCAAAAGGTATTGGCAACATAAAGCTTGGTGATAGGGATATTTCAGATGGCGAAATTGTAGGAAATGGTCTTGAAACAATAAAAATTGATGGTGGTATTGGTTCAATAAAGGTTAACTTTGTTAATGAATAATTAGTAAAATATTAAAAATTAACAAACTGGTATAAAGAAATACTATGAAAGATGGTGGAAAATGAAAAATATTATAGAAATCAGAAATTTAACTAAATCTTACAAAAACTTAAAAGCCATAGATGATTTATCTTTTGATGTAAAAGAAGGCGAGATTTTAGGGTTACTAGGACCTAATGGATCAGGAAAATCAACAACAATAAATTCTATCCTCTCTTTACTTAATTTTCAAAAAGGAAGTATTAAAATATTTGGCAAAGAGATGAGTCCTGATGCTTATGATATAAAAGCGAAAATTGGGGTGATTTTCCAGGAAGTTGCCGTTTTTGAAGAATTAACGGTTTATGAAAATATAGATTATTTTTGTGGTTTATATATAAATGATAAAGAAACTAGAAAGCAAAATGTGCTAGATGCGATTAAATTAGTAGGATTAGAAGAATTTCAAAAGTTTTATCCGAAACAGTTATCAGGAGGGCTTCTTAGAAGACTTAATATTGCCTGTGGTATTGCTCATAAACCTATTTTAATTATACTTGATGAACCTACAGTAGCCGTAGATCCTCAAAGTAGAAATAATATTTTAGATGGCATCAAAAAATTAAGAGATGCTGGTGCTACAATAATTTATACTACCCATTATATGGAAGAAGCCGAGATACTTTGCGATAGAATAATTATTTTAGATAAAGGAAAAATAATTGCCGAGGGAACTAGTGACGAATTAAAGAAAATGGCAAATATTGAAGAGAAAGTTACAGTAGAATTAAAACACGCTAATCCAAAAATAATTGAAGATATTAAAAATTCTAAAAATGCAGATAATGTAAGTTTAAATGATAATGTATTAGTTGTTACCTATAAAAAAGGTAATAATAATTTAGGCAAATTAATCGAGTATTTAAAAGATAATAAAATTAGTTATGAAAAAATATTTTCTGAAAGACCTTCTCTTAATGATGTTTTCTTAGAACTTACTGGGAAGGAATTAAGAGATTAATGTTTTGGCATAATTTTAAATATTCACTTAAAACTTTATTAAAGAATAAAATGTTACTTTTTTGGACATTTGCGTTTCCCATTGTTTTAGGCACTTTTTTCTATATGGCTTTTTCGAATATTGAAAAAACAGAAACTTTAGATGCTTTTGATATCGCGATTGTAAATAATAATGATTTTAATGAAAATATTTTATTTAAAGAAGGCTTTAAAAGTTTAAGTGATAAAACAAATGATAATTATTTATTTAATATAAAATATGTAAATTTAGATGAGGCAAAAAAACTACTTGGGGAAGAAAAAATTGTTGGTTATCTATATTTTTCTAATGATAATGTTAATGTTACCGTAAACTCTAGTGGAATTGATGAAACCGTACTGCGATTTGTTACTAATGAACTACTTAGTAAAAAAGAAATGATTAATACTTTAGTGGAAGTGAACTATGCGAAGGCGGTAAGTGATGCAGATTTAAATGAAATTTACAAAGAGGCAATTAATATAGTTAATAATAGTGATGTAACCTTAAATAATATTTCAAATAAAAATTTAAGCTATACTAATATAGAATATTATACGTTAATAGCGATGAGCGCTTTATATGGTGCAATGATATCTATAACAGTTATTAATTATAAACTTCCAAATATGAATAGTGTTGGTAAAAGATGTAGTATATCACCACTAAATAAGAAAACTTTATTAATAAGTAGTTTACTTGCGAGTTATTTAGTTCAGATTGTAGGACTTTTAATATTATTTATTTTTATGCTTTTAGTAATGCATGTTGATTTTGGAAATAATGGCTTATTAGTTTTATTACTTGGTTTAGTTGGTTCTTTAACGGGACTTTCTTTAGGAATTTTTATTGGTTCGGTGATTAAAACAAATGAAAATGCTAAAACAGGAATACTAATTTCTATTACGATGCTTTGGTGTTTTCTATCAGGTATGATGGGGATTACGATGAAATATGTAATTGATAAAAATGTCCCAATTATTAATAAAATTAATCCGGCGGCTCTTTTAACTGATGGATTTTATTCCTTATATTATTATGATACATTAAATAGATATGTAATGGATGTTATTAGTTTAGTGATTATTTCTTTAGTATTAATTTTGCTATCTCTTGGAAGTTTAAGGAGGCAAAAATATGACAGTATTTAAGACATTTTGGAAAGTTGTTAATAAATATAAAGCGACTATTATTTTATTTACAGTTATGTTAGTAACGTTTGGTGGGGTAAATACAAAAACGGGAGATAACACGATGGTATTTACAAATACAAAGCCGGATATAATTTTGGTAAATAATGATAATGATAATGTTATTACTAATAATTTAATATCATATATAAAAGAAAATACTGATGTTATAGATGCTAAAAATGATGAAGAAGCAAGCGATGATGCCCTTTTTTACCGTGAAGTTAGTTATATCATTTATATTCCAGAAGGATATGGTGAAAGTGTTAAAAATAACAAAGAACTTACTATTGATATAAAGTCAAATAATGATTATTATGCTAGCGTAGCTGAAATGGTTTTAACGAGATATTTAGATGTTCAAAGAGTATATAGTAAACTAGCGACTGATGATAAAGAATTAATTTCTATGATTAATAAAAATATAAATAGTGAAGCAGATGTTAATGTAGTTTCTAAGTTAGATACCGCTACAACCACGAAAGTATCAAGATATTTTAATTTTGCTAGTTATAGTATCATGGCAGTAGTAATTTATGTTGTTTGCTTGGTGTTATCTAGTTTTCATGAAAAAAATGTTAATAAAAGAAACATTGTTAGTAGTATGAATTATAAAAAACAAAATAGATTAATATTAGGTTCAAGTTTACTTTTTGCTTTTATTGTATGGTTTTTATATATAATTATTAGTTTTATTACTTTTAAAGGAGAGATGCTAAATTTAAGAGGATTACTTTATATGGGGAATGCTTTGATATTTACCTTTACCTCTTTAACTATTGCTCTTTTGATTAGTTCTCTTACCAATAATAAAGGTGCCCTTACAGGAATAATAAATGTTGTGGCACTTGGTTCAGCATTTTTGACGGGTGCATTTATTCCAACAGAGTGGCTTCCCGCAGGCGTTTTAAAATTTGCCCATATTTTACCTTCTTATTGGTACTGTAATTCGAATGATTTGTTAAGTAAAATGGAAATAATAAATTTAGAAAGTTTAAAAACAGTATATATAAATTCATTAATGATATTATTATTTGGAGTATTATTTATTGTAATTAATAATATTGTTGTTAAAAGAAAGAGAAAAATTTAAATTTTGTATTAGTTAATTAAAATTGTCTTACTTTGTAGGATGATTTTTTTATTTTTCATAAAAATTTCATTAATAATAGTTATATTAAGAACGTGAAAGCGAGGAAAAAATGAAAAAAGGAATAAAAAATATTATTATGATATGTATATTATTTTTAATGCTGGGGTTAACTTATTTAACAATGAATTATGCTAAAAATAATATATCCACTAATAATATGGCACCAAATATGAGTGAAAATATGGGGCAGCCGCCGGAAAAACCAAGTGGTGATGGAGACACACAAAAGGAAAATTCTGATGGAGAGGAAATAAAGAAACCAGATAATCAAGAGGGAGATGCTGATATGGCTAAGCCTGATGATGAAAATGATAGGGCAGGATTGACAAAGCCCGATGACGATGGGAATAGCTCTAATATGTCAAATGATAATAATGTGATGCCCGGTGAAATGAATACAAATGAAAATAAATTAACAATATGGTATTATGTTATTTTTGCAGCATACGGAATAGTTATTGGATTAATAATTATGTATTTAATTCAGTCTAATTTTAATGCTAAAAGTATGAAAGAGGTATTTATCAATAAAGATAAAATAGTTATTTATGTTTTAGGTGTAATTCTATTTAGTGTGATATTTACTTTTGGAAGCAAATTCATTACAGAAAATTATTTTTTGAGTAGTAACAGTGGTGCATCTAATATGCCAAATAATCAAGGTGGCGGGAATGTAAGTTATAGTGCTGTTAAGGAAATTACCAAAGATGAAGATATTACAAATGAAGAATTTAATAGTAAAAATGCGGACGAAAATGCGATTATGATAAGTAAAAGTGAAAGTAAGTTAGATAAAGTTATTGTTTCCAAAACAGGAGATTCAGATGGAGGGGATAATACTAGTTTTTATGGAAATAACTCGGCAATACTTGCTAAGGATGGCGCTAGTGTGATAATTACAAACTCAGAAATAAATACTTCAGCAACGGGTGCGAATGGTGTCTTTATTTATGGAGGTAGTGCGCAAACAAATAATTCTTCTAGTGATGGAACTAGTGTTACAATAAGTGATAGTAAAATTACAACAACGAGTGATAACTCGGGTGGAATAATGACAACCGGAGGCGGCATTATGAACGCTAATAATTTGACTATAAATACGTCCGGAACGTCGAGTGCGGCTATTAGAACAGATCGTGGTGGCGGAACGGTTACTGTTAATAAAGGAACATACACTACAACAGGAAAGGGAAGTCCTTCCATATATTCAACGGCGGACATTACTGTTAAAAATGCTACATTAATTTCAAAAGCTTCAGAGGGAATTGTTATTGAAGGGAAAAACTCTGTAAAACTCAAAAATACCACTCTTGTTGATACAAATAATAAATTAAATGGTCAATCAACCACTTATAAAAATATCTTCCTTTATCAATCTATGAGTGGTGATGCTGCTAGTGGTAAGGCAGAATTTACAGCTACATCAAGTGATATAACAACTAATAAGGGCGATACATTCTATGTAACAAATACTACTGCTGAAATTAATTTAAATGATAACAAGTTTACTAATAATGATAAAACAGGTAACTTTTTAAGAATTCAAAAAGATTCATGGGGTAATAGTGGTGCGAATGGTGGTGACGTTGTACTAAATTTAACAAAACAAAGTGTAACCGGTGATATTGTTCTTGATGAGATTTCAACATTAGAAATGAATATGGAAGAAAGTTCATATTTTGAAGGCAAAATCAATACGGGCAATACAGCAAAGCGTGTAAAGTTAACAATAAGCAAAAGTTCTTCTATTAAATTAACCGGAAATACATATGTAACTTCACTAGAAAATGCAGATAAAAATAATAGTAATATTGATTTTAATGGTTATAAACTTTATGTTAATGGTAAAGCGATTAATTAGTGCAGAAATGCACTTTTTTTAATGTTAAAAAAGTATCACTGCGATTATAGTTTCGATAATAATTGCCTAATTTATATATTTTTAGTATAATTTTATTAGAATAAGGTGGTATAAATGAATGATCACATTTTAAAAATATTTAAAGAGGCTATAACAACGGGAAATTTAGAAATTTTAATAAATCAACTTAATATTCAGGAAAGAAAAAGCGTGTTAAATTGCTTGAATGATGGGGATTATTTAGAAAGTATAGGGCTTTTCGATGGAATTGAAAAATTAGGAACAAAACTCTTTTATTATTTTTACACAGAGGAAGAGGCTGTAGAACAAATTAGTGATATAGATTCGCTTGATATATTTAATCAATGTGCAGTAATTCTAAAATTACCTACTGATGATATGAAATTGTCTTGTTTAGAAAAGGTTGATGATGAGATTAAAGATGTTCTTATTGCATCTCTTAAAAATGATAATAAAAAAATACCTTATTTAAATTCAATAGAAGATGAGTGGTCAATAAAATCCATTCTTAAATCATTGTCATCCGATCAAATTAAGCTTCAATTTTTAGATAAATTACCAGATGAAGACGCGGTTGCTGATATTGTTTCTAGTCTATCTGATGATAATTTGAAATTACAAAATTTAAATAGAGTATTTCAAGAACAAAATATTGCGACTATCTTAGCAAGTTTATCTGATGATAATTTGAAATTACAAAACATAAATCGACTTTTTTCAACTAAGGCTTTATGTTTTGTTATGAGTAGTATGAAGTTACCTTCAGTAGCACTTCAGTGTTTCGAAAAAGTAGAAGATGATTTATTTAAATATCAATTGGTTTTAAATTTTGAACCTAGTTTTGTGGAAAAAAATCTTTTTCAAATTATTGATAGTTTCGAAAACGTTGCTTATAAATTTAAAACGATTTGTGATGGAGTAAAAAATGAAACTATTGTAAATGAAGGACTAAAAAGAATAGATTTATTTAAGGATGATCCACCAGAAGTGGCGATGAAAAAGAAAAAAGGAATATATTCGGAAATGAAAAAATTGCACTCTTTCGCAATTATAAAATCCTTTGGAGAATATATTTCAAAAAATGCAAAACAAATTACGTATGATAATATAAAAATTATAATAAAAATATTATATAAGTTTGAATATTCGAATTCTCTTGAATTATCAAGTTTTAAAGAAACAATGGTGCCTTTAATAATAAATCAAAATGATCCTCTTAAAGCATATGAAAAAATCGAAAATCTTTTTTTAAAAAACAATATTCCAATGTTTGGCAAAGTGTTTTTGTGTTTTAAAATATTATATCCTGAATTAAAAGAATTTGATTTTAAAAATGATAAAATTTCTCCTTTACTTGCTAATCCTACACAATCTAGCCAGATGACGGTGGTAAATAAAAATGCATCTTTAAATGATATTAGATTTCAGATTATATTTAATGACTTGCTTCGAATTGCGATGCGTTCCAATAATAGATCATTAAGAGAATATATTTCTAATATTGAATATGGAAATAAACTTTTTTGGGAAATTAAAAATGGATTAATAAATGATAATAAATCCCAAAAAGTATTGGATGATTTTTTACAACATTTAGAGGCTTTATGGGAAAGAATATCTAAAAGCCAATTTAGTTTAAAAGATTTATCATTTAAAGAAAAATTAGAATTTTTTTGCCAAAAATTTAACCCCACGAAGAAATATGAGCTACCTGATAGAATAATTAGAATGTTTGCTTATCAGGCTGGTATTTCAAATTTTCAACAATTTAAAGATATAATGATTAATTCTATTAAAGAAAGAGAACAAATTTCCAAAGATAGGTCAAAAGCCTTATCTAATGGAGAAAAATTTCAGTTAAAATCAGGTGACTTTATAAGAGGTATAGGTAATATAGGTGCTATTGAAAGTATATTAAATAATGGAAATGTGTGCAATGAGTATTTAGGAACATTTACAGGAACAAGTGATTCTGATGCTACCCCTCTCGACACAGATTGGTCTTTAATTACTAAAGATGCTGAAAATATATACGAACAAGTTTCAGAAACTGTTACAGGTTTTGGGTTTGGCGCTATTTACTATGTCATTAAAAGTGACAATCCCAATATGAAGATTACAAGAAATAGTGAGGGAGAAATTATAAATGCTACGTATGAACCAGATAAAATAGAAATGTTTAGAACATGTTTTTCCGATCATTTTGGGGCTAGAACTGGTATAGCTACTTCAGATGTTGATTATATTTTAATTAATGAACGGGTACTTAGTGAACAGGATATATCTATCTTAAAAAATGAAATAGTTAAGAATGGTTTTTATATTCCTGTAGTAGATATGTCTGGCAGTCTTGTTTTTTCAGCCGCTGATTATGATAAATTAAAAGAGAAAATGTGTGGCCTTTCATATTACGGCTCAAACGAATATTTTTTATCAGAACATGAAGAATCTAAATATGTAAATGATATTAAAACTATGCTTTCTAGCAACGAAAAATTAACGAGAGAAAAATCAAGATTGGTGTATCAGGCTATTAAAAATGCTATTGAGGATATTATAATCGATGAGCAAGGAAATAGAATGATTGCTAGAAATAAAATAGGTGATGATATAGTTCCTGGCAGTATTGAAGTTTTAGAGACCGGTTCATCAGTAAGAGGTACAAATGTTCCGTTTGATTATGATTATGATTATGTTTTTAGATTGGATGCTGAATGGTTATATGATTCAGAAAAAAATACGTATTTGATTAACCAAATTTGTAAAGGCTTGAACATAAATGGTGTAAGTGGTGGTGATATTAGAGGTGCTATTGCCACAATACCGGGAATTGGTGAAGTAAAATTAGATATAACTTTTGTTAAGAAAAACGATAAAGTTGATTATTCAACCGAGATGGCTTTACAAGATAGATTAGATACTATAAAAAATATAAGCCCTGCCATGAGAGATGAAGTAGTAGCGAATATTATTTTAGCTAAATTATTATTAAAAAAGGCTGGATGTTATAGTCATAAAAGAAAAAGTGAATTGCAAGGTGGATTAGGCGGCGTTGGCGTTGAAAATTGGATTTTACAAAATGGTGGTACTTTAGAAAGTGCGGCTAAAAGTTTTTTACAAGCAGCAAATGGTAAAACTTTCAATGAATTTAAAAAGGAGTACCACATACATGATTATGGAAAAAATCATATGTATGAAAAAAATAATGTTTATCCTTATGATGAATTTGTTTCCGGCAACATGAATGCGGAGGGTTATAAAAAAATGTGTGATGTATTGCAAAGATACTTACTTTATGTTAATGGATTAGGAACTTTACCAGAAATAGAAGCCACAATCAATGAGCTAAAAAGTGAAATGATGCAATATGATAGCGAATATTTAATGGCTAATTCTGAGGAAAAGAAGAATAGTTTTAATAAAGGTTATGTTATTTTTGGAGTGACATTTATAATTAGTTTTCTTATGACAACTATAACTATTGTAATTTGCTTACTGCAGAATCATTAATGATTCTAAAATCAGTATGAATTTTTAACTAAACACTGATTTTTAAGACTTGATGTATTACGACTATTACTGTTTTTTATATTAAAAAAACGAACTAAATAGTTCGAATAGATACCTTAATGGAGCAGGCAACGGGAATCGGACCCGCATCCTAAGCTTGGGAAGCTTATGTTTTACCACTAAACTATGCCTGCATGTATTTATTTTATAAAATATGATAAAATTATGCAAGATGCAAGGAGAAGAAATGATAAAAATATATAAAGGTGATATTACAAATATTGATGTTGATATTGTAGTGAATGCTGCTAATAAAACATTACTTGGTGGCGGCGGAGTAGATGGTGCAATTCATAGAAAAGCGGGTAAAGAATTACTAGAAGAATGCAAAAAATTAGGTGGTGCTCAAAGTGGTGAAGCTAAAATAACTAATGGATATAATATGCCATGTGCTAAAATTATTCATACAGTAGGGCCTGTTTATAGAGATGGAAATCACAATGAAGAAGTAGTTTTACAAAACTGTTATATTAATTCGATGAATTTGGCTAAAAATTATTTACTTCAAAGTGGAAAAGAAAAAATATCTATCGCATTTCCCTGTATTGGTACTGGAGTATATCATTTTCCACAAAAAAGAGCAGCAGAAATTGCTATAGAAACAATAAAAAAATTAAATTATGAAAATATTGATGTTATATTTGTATGTTTTTTAGATTCTGATTATCAAATATATCAAGAATTATTAAAAAAATAAGGCTTCATTTGAAACCTTATTTTGTATTTTCATAAAATTCAACAGTGGAAGCCCATTTAAGAAATTTATCTTTATATTCATTGGCATTTTTCTTTTCACATGCAAAGTTAACAAGCCAAAAAGCATCATTTGCTTTATAAACACTGGCAAGATAATAAAAATCTTTACCGCTAATCTCTTTTTCATAAGTAAAATATGTAACGTTATTTGCATCTTCTATTACTTTGGAATCTAATTTATTTCCTGTTAAAATAAGATTTGCGTAATCTTTAAGGGTTGATTCTTCTGTTATTCCTACTTGACTTAAATCTGTAAATGATTCTTTTAAAGCGGTAAATATAACTTCATCTCCTTCCAAATACGCGGTTTGAGAAACTAAATCTTTTTCAACCATGTCATTAGCCATGGTTATTTTAATACCGTTTACTTCATAAGTTTTTTCATCTTCGAGGAAAGCACATCCTGTTAATAGTACTCCTACTAATAATAAACTAAAATATTTTAAGTATTTTTTCATTTTTCTTTTCCTTTCATTATTTCTTGTATGATTTTGTCTACATTTTTTTCTAAACTTTCAATATTACCATCATTTAAAATTGTATAATCAAAATCATTATAATTATCTAAAGCAATTTCGGTAATATGATGAGCTTCAGTATAAGTTAAATTATTACTAGCATTATTTTTTATAATATGAATTTTATAAACATGCGGAAATTCTTTTTTTATATCATCAATTTCTTCTGGCAATCTAGCATCGCTTATAACTATAATGTCGACATAGTTTGCTAATATTCTTATGTCATCAATAATGCGATTAATAAAAAATCTTTGACTTACCATACTTCTTACATCTTGTCCAATATTTTGTAGTAATGTGCGAGGTTTGGTTTCTTCTTCAAAGTCCCATCCAGTCAGTGCTCTTGCATATAGTTTTACATACATTGAATACTGGATAATAGCGGTTTTTAAATTATATTTTTCGACATATTTTCTAATTAATTTTGCGGTAGCATCTTTACCAGTTTGGGCTTTTCCGGCAATAACAAATATATACTTATTTATAAACGTCAACTCGCTTTCTATTATAATTATATCAAAATGAATGCTTGCAAACAATACGAATTAGTGTTACTATTTCTAATAGTGTTAGGTATGGTGTTTTATGAACGATAAAGAATTAGCAACAAAATTATTAAAAGATTTATGGGATAATAGACCTAATAGATTTAATAATTTTTTAGACGAATTTAATAAAGGGGAGTTTGGTTTACTTAATTATATTTATTTTGAAACAAAAGAAGTTAGTGCAGGGATGCTTAGTGAAAAACTTAAGGTATCAACTGCAAGAATTGCTTCAGTATTAAATTCTCTAGAAGCAAAAAAATTGATAAAGAGAAAAATAGGTACTGACGATAAAAGAAAAGTGGTCGTAGAAATAACTACAGAAGGAAAAGAAATAATAAAAAAGTATCAAGAAGAAGTAGTAAATAAAGTTAGTTATATTATTTCTAGAATAGGTCAGGAAAAAGCAAAACAGTATTTTGATATAATGTTAGAAATTAATTCAATTATTAATGATAGTAGTGATATTAAGTAAGTATTCTTTTTATCATTTTTTTAATATATTTAAATAGATATGGATATGACAGAAAAAGAAATCAAAAGGTTATATTTTGAAAATATTTTATGGGTACTTTTTGCAGGACTTGCTTTTTTAAATATTTATGGTGATTATGATGAAATTTCTTTCTTAAAAAATCATGATGTAAATACGAAAAAAGAAGCAAATAAAATATTTGAAATTACTTTAACTTTAACTTTTTTTATATATATTTATTTTTTTACAAGAAATTATAATCAATTAAAAAATGCTAGCATGGAACAAAAAAGATTGTACACAATTAAATTAGCAGGAAGTACTTTTTTAATTATTGGTATAATTTGTTTAATATATTTTCAAAAGAAACAATCATCATTTATTGGCTCGCCTGCATTATAAAAAACTAGTTAAGTTCTTTTAAAAGATTAACTAGTTTTTGAGCAGAGTATTTGGTAATATTTTCTTCGCAGGCTTTTTTCATTTCTTCTTGCATATCTTGATTTTCGAGTAATTCTTTAGTTTTTAAAATAATATCTTCATTAGTTTTGGCAACTAAAGACATATGCATTTTTTCAAAAAAATTAGCATTATATGTTTCAATTCCTGGAATAGGAAAAATATGAATAAGAGGTTTACGAAAAGAAACAATTTCCGTTGTTGATAAACCGCCAGGTTTAGACAAAACAATGTCAGATGTATAAATTAAATCATTGATATTTTGAGTATAACCAAAGACGATTAGATTATCATTTTTTATTTCCTTTAAATCATTAAAAAGTTTTTTATTAGAACCACATACCACTATAAATGTAGTGTTTTTAATTTTTAATAGTTCTATTAAAGTTTCTTTAATGTTTCCAAAACCCATACTCCCAAGTAATATAAGCACAGTTTTAGGTGTTTTAATATTTAATTTTTCTTTAATGTTTTTGGCACTATTAATGTATCTAGTAGAAATAGGAATGCCACTATTATATAAAACTTCTTTATTGTTTCCTTTTTCTATAAATCTTTCTTCTAAACCTTTAGCCATAATTAAATAATTGGGTTTAGTTTCTTCCATGAAAGGACATGGTTCATAATCAGTAGCGATGAAAATAAATTTTAGTTTACTATTATCATCTATTATTTCTTTATTGATTGCAGTTAATGTTAAGGCAGGAAATAAGTGTGTAGAAATAATGTGAGTGTAGTTGTTTTCAATAATATAATTATATAATTTCTTTTTGTGAATTTTATTTACCATATAAACAGGACTAGTAAGTCTGGTACTACTATATAATTCACCTAAGCGATAAACATTTTTAAAGATACCACCATTTTTTCCTAAAGATGATAAATATAATTTAGAAGATAACTCTTTAGCACTTTCATTAACAATATCATAAAAATCCTTAAAAGTGCACTTTATATTATTATCTTCTAACTCTTCTTTCACATATCTAGCACAAGTATTATGTCCACCACCAGTGGGGCAAGATAAGATTAATACTTTCATATAGTCTCCTTCATTTTTTCATATGTTCTTTCCTTTAAATCGTTTATTCTTTCCTCATAAGGAAGAGAAAGATTAGGATAAATCGGCTCGATGATAATAGAATGAATCTTCTTTGAGATTTTGATAATCGTACTTTTTCATTTTACCACCTATGGTAAGATATTATCATATTTACAGTTTTTCTTCAATTAAAGAAAAGTCAGAATAAA
>CAKOOC010000007.1 GCA_934098375.1 uncultured Bacilli bacterium | reverse complement strand
AGAAAACTTCTCATTTAAGATCACCCGATATTTTCTATATAATTGTACTAATAACCCCCCCCATGTCAAGTTAATATTGTATATGCAAAAAGTCTATGGTATTAACCAAATATAGTTGTAACCATAGACTCTATTAAACAATTTAACCAATTAATTCTTCTAAAAATTTTTTGCTTTTTAAATATAAACCGGTATATCTATCATAATACTTACCAATAAAATAATTAATATTGCTAATCACTTTATCACTTATTCTTAAATCACTTATTGAGGCAAGCTCCACTAAATAATACATTCTAAGCATTTTAAGCGTTTTTTCATCATAAATTATCTCATTAATATAACAATTCTTACAAACATAACCACCTATATCTGGATCAATTGTCACAATATCATGAGTACTTCCACATTTAGCACACGAATTAAAATTAATTCCCACTCCTAAATAATCCAAGTATTTTAATTCAACTATATTTGTTATTATCATTGGATTTAATCCTTCGTCTATCTTTTTTAATGCGTCAATCAAAATATAATATATATTTTCGTCATTATTTTGTTTCATTACTTGTTTCGCTAAATCACACAAAAAAGACATGTAACTAGTTAAAACAATGTCTCTTTTAATTGTACTAAAATTATCTATAACATCTACCCCTTTTAAAGTAGACAAACTATTTTCTTTATAATAAATAATAAATTTTCCATAAGTCAAAGACATTGTGAAACTTCTAAAAGGACTTTTAACACTTTTAGCGCCTTTACAAACAATTCCAATAATTCCTTCCTTTGTAAGAACATTAATTATTCTACTCGTTTCCCTATAACTTGTTTCATTTATTATTATGCCTTCAACTTCTCTTAACATATATTAACCTCTTTTATATATTAAATAATATTCAATTTTTCCTGTTTTCTTAAACATTTCCCAGGCTTCTTTCTTTGTCATATCTATCCCTTTCTATTAATATAATGGGACAGCTTCAAAGTTTTTATTCACATTTGATATGAAAAATTAATTTCTCCTCTAACATATTTTTCAAAAGTCAAAATAATTGTTATTGCTGTAATTGGTGCGTTATATTTATTTAAAAATGATATTATCTCCTTTTTTAATTCTGGAGTTAACGCCATACCATTATAACTATACGTTAAAGCATCTATTTTTTCTTGAGTCATTGCTGTTTTCGAATTACCAATTGCATACTTACTAATCATATCATTTATATTTTTGGCAACTCCTGAAGATACTAATTTAAATTTAGCAATACGATTAATCATAATTAAAAAGTCATCAACAGTTGTATCTATATCCATACATAAATCTATTAAATTATAGTTTTTCTTCTGTGCCATTTTTTCAAAAATACTTTGAATTAATATTAAAAACTTATCTTGTCTTTCTTTAGATACTTCTAAATATTTATCATAAATTGCCTTAAATTTTGGATCACTTTGAATATGGCGAGCTACCATCGCATCAAATGATGGCGTTGCTATATTATTTTGTGCTAAAACGGTTGTAAGAGCATAAAAATTTCCCATAATATACTCTTCCATAGCATCACCATATCGTTTTACATTTTCACTTGTATAACCATCAACCAATTGTGGTGGTCTATCATATACTTCATCAATTTTATTAGCTAATATTTCTAGCTGATAAGTATATTTTCTAGAAGCTAGTGTATTTTTAAATTTTTCTATTCTATCCAATAATACATCTTTTTTAAATTTTTTCATTTTATCATCCAATTCTTCAATTGGAGTATCTAAAAGTCTATAAATAATTCTATATGTTAAAACGCTTCTATTAATACCATCATTATATAAAATTTCTTGTTCCAATGTTGGTTTTGGTTCTACTACTCTTTTACGATATAAGCTCACATTATTCATTAATGCTTGCTCACTAATCAGTTCACGATCTAAAATAGGTTTTAAAACTGATTTGTCATAATGTCCCTCTATTAAAGCCTCATACGCTTCTTTTCCTAATCGCGTACTTTTTAAATGGGGTTTATCACTTACTTTCTTTCTGGTATCTTTAAAAGCTTTTGTACCATTTTTTCTCTGTTTTATTTCCATATATCTATTTCTTTGTTCTAAAGTCATACAAGGCGACGTTTGTCTTCTAATATATTTATTAATACCAAACATTAAATCTTCTAACTTTATATTATTTTCTGCCGCTAAAGTAATCAAACTATCCGCATTTAAATCGTTATCAAGAAAAATCACAAATGCTTTTTTTATCAATTCTAAATTATCTAATTCTTGTTTCATCTTTTCTCCTATTACATATGGAATTCTGTAGTTAAAGCAATTTCGCCTTTAACATATTTTTCAAAAGCTAAAATAATCGTATAAGAAATTACTCTAATATTGTGTCCATTTAAATAATTTATAATTTTTTGTTTTATTTCCGGCGTTAATTCCACACCATTATAATTATATTTTAAACTAGCTATATGATATTCTGAAGACGCAGATTTAGCTGTAACAATTTTTGCTCCATTAATTATATTTTCTAAAATCGAAAGGCTTCCTTCATAATCAATATTAAGAGTTCTTACATAACGTAGCATTATAGAGAAATCTTCTATTGTCGTATCAATATCCAAACATAAATCAATAATATCGTATTTCTTATGTTCTTGATTCTTTTTTACCATATTTTGATTTATCTTACTTAATAAACTTTGAAATTTTTTTACTTTTTCTGCTTTAGCATTTTTAAAAATCGGATACAAAGTATCAATCATCTTATCCCTTTCAGCCATATGTTTAATGGCGTCTTCTATTGAAGGAAACTTGCTATAATTTTTAAAATATGGAATTAGTCTAAAACTACTTTGCACTGCATAATATGGCCCATTAATATATTCCATCATTGCGTCAATATAATTTTGAGCTACAAGACTATATGTTTTCACTTCTTGATTTTCAGCTTCCTGATTAATCTTATAAGCATTAATTCTAGTTCTTAATTCTTCAATTTTTGCGTTAATTAATTTATTGTTAATATTATAAATTTTTCCTAAATAAGCAAGTAGATTTTCTCTTCCTTCTGTTTGCAATATTTTTGCAAATTCTTCATCACTAGCATTCATAAGTTTAAGCATAATTGTTCCATCCAAATGGCGTGATAAAGTAATGTATTTGATTTCTTGTTCTAAACTAGGTTTTGGGTCTAATACTCTTTTTCGGTAAGAATATATTTTATGCCTTAGTTCATCAAAAGATAACCCAGTTTTTTCCATTAAAGGCTTTAAATAAGCCTTATCTAAATTATGTTCAAGTAAAGTTTCATATCCTTCTTTACCAATCATCGCATGAGTTTCTACCGAAATAGGTTTTCTTCTTGGCGTTCTATTTGCTAATAAATACTCATATCTTTGTTTTTCTTCTTCGCTTGGAGCATATCCATAACTAGCATAAAACCCCGTTCGATATTTTCTTATTTCTGTTCTTATCAAATCATATGTAACATTATGTTTAGCTGCTAGCATTGGTAATACATCTAACGATAAATCGCTACTTAAATAAATATTAAAAGCATCCATTGCAAGAAGAACTCTTTGACTTCTAAATTTTTCATTTCTAATTTCCTGATTTTTTTGTCTTTCTAATTTTGTAAGTGTGCTATATTTTTCTTTATCACTTGGTGTAGGAACAAATCCATATTCTTTATATACGTCATTTGTATAGTTACGTATCCAGCCTATTATAGATGCATCATTAACTTTATATTTTTCACTTAGTGATGCTAAAACATTTTTATCCAAATTAGAAGCTAAATAAGTATCAAAACATTCCTTTGCGTTCTTCGCTTTTTTAATTTCTGCTTCTTTTCTAGCTAGCTCAGCCTTTTCTGCATAAAACTTATTATATTCTAAAATTTCTTCCCTAGTTGGCACTAAATTTATATCTTTATATTCTCCGTTTAAATATTTGGTAATCATATTAAGAATATGAATAGCTGAAAATTTATACTCTACAGCTAAAGCATCTAACGCATCTTTAGATAGACCACTTGCTAAATATTTTTCAAACATTGATTTAGCTTGCAATCCTTTTTTCATTGCTTGTCTATTCAAAATTAAATTATTATATGTATCAAGTTGTTCTTTACTTGGACAAGGTGCTTCCGTCTTACGTATCCATTTATTAAAAAGGAAAAGTACATAACTTACTGGTACATCCATTTTCTTAGCATACCCATGTAATGGACTTGCATCTAAATTATTATTAATTAAAATATTAAACGCGTCTACTGCAATTTTTTCTTTCATTTCTTCCGTCATATTATCCCTCTTATTCAAAATCTTTAAATCCTAGTTCACTTAAATATCTTTCTTTGTCTCGCCAATTTTTAATTGTTTTAACATATAATTCTAAATAAACTTGTTTGCCTAATAATTCTTCCATATCTTTTCTTGCCATTGAGCCAATCTTTTTAAGCATTGCTCCCCCAGAACCTATAATAATCTTTTTAAGTGAATCCCTATCGATTATTATATCAACATACACGTCCACGATACTTCCTTTATCTTTGATATGTGTTGCCACGCATGTTACGGAATGTGGAACTTCTTCATTTGTTAAATTAAGAACTTTTTCTCTTACAAATTCACCTAGCATAAACTGTAAACTTGTATTTGTAATTGTTCCATCATCATAATACTTTATCTCATCCGTTAAATATCCTTTTATAACTTTTATTAATCTTTTAACATTATCATCTTTCATTGCACTTATTGGAACTATATCTGAAAAATCATATAAATCTTTATAAGTGTTTATAGCATTAAGTATTCCCTCATCTGTAAGTTTATCAATTTTATTAAGTACTAAAATAACTGGAGTTTTCGCATTTTTAAAAGTCTGTACGATAAATTCATCGCCTCTACCTAGTGGAGCACTAGCATCTACTACAAAAAGAATCGCATCAATTTCTTCTAATGATTCATAACTTTGTTTATTTAAATATTTTCCTAATTTATCCTGGGGTTTATGAATCCCTGGTGTATCGATAAAAATGATTTGTGCTTCCTCATCATTGTAAACGCCTTGAATTGAATTACGTGTTGTTCCTGCTACATTTGATACAATTGCTAAATGAGTCTTCAATATTGTATTTAGTAAAGTACTTTTTCCTGTATTAGGTCTACCTATAATACTTACAAATCCACTTTTCATAAAAAACTCCTTTCTTATATTAATATATATTATTTATTAAATTTCCTACTTTTAGTACTCTTCTGTTTCTGTTTATATCATAGAGAAATACTTCTTTATCCGGCTCAAAAAATTCTGTAATAACATCTCTATTAATATATTTTAAATCATTAATATTTTTAGTACCTACCATTATATAGATAGATTCAAAATCTTTGTATTTATATCCTGCTGTTACAGCGCGGCTAATAGCAGCACTTTCTGCATATATAGCGTCTCTAAATATTGCATTTTTAACAGTTACGCCACCAAATGTTGTTTTATCTTTCATTACCACAATCGCACTAAAACACAAATTATCAAAAGGTGCATAAGCATTACTTAATAATCTTTCTAATTCATTTACCATTACTATCCTCCAGTTCAAAAGGATATGGACATAATTCCTTAACTAAAAATTCCTTAACTTTTCCCTTCTTATTATAGCAGAAAACTTTAACATTTTCCTTAAAAAATTCATGTAATAACTCTCTACATAAAAAACATGGCATGCAATATTCATTACCGCTTCCCATAACATGAATTTCTTTAAAATCTTCTTTACCATATCCATCAGTTATAGCAGATGATAATGCCACTTGCTCCGCACATAATCCACTTTTAGAACTTGGATTTTCCACATTAACCCCAATAAATTCTTGTCCATTATTACAAATGATTATACAAGCCGTTTTATAATTAGATAAGGGGCTATAAGAATTATTTAAAAGCATTAATAAATTTTCTTTCATAAATTCTCCTTAAAATAACATAATTAGTTTTGGCACGAATATAATAAGCCCTATTACTGCTGCCGTAATACTTAAAATAAGCACATAAGCCGCTGCCGTATCTTTGGCTATTTCTGCTTGTTTATCATACTTTTGCACCGCTAAATCAACTAAATTTTCTATACTAGTATTAATTATCTCCGCAGAAGTAACCATTCCAATCGCAAAAATTAAAAACACCCATTCTAATTTAGAAACCTTAAAAATAAATCCACAAATAATAACTAATACCGCCATCATCACATGAATTTGCATATTAGGTTCCTCTTTAAAAGTTGTAAAAAAGCCTCTTATTGCATAAGAAAATGATTTACCCAATCGTTTAATTGATAATGCCTTTTTCATTTAAAATCTCCTTTTGTAAATCAAACATTTCTTTTTCTTCTTTTTCCCCTAAAGTATGATCATATCCTAATAAATGTAATAATCCATGTACTGCTAAAAATGATAATTCTCTTTTTTCGCTATGTTCATATGTTTCAGCTTGCTCTATCATTTTAGGAATACTTATATAAATATCTCCCAAAACATTAATAGGTCCCGGAAATTTTCCATTATCATTTAAAGCAAAGCTTATAACATCTGTAGTTCTATCTATTCCTCTATAAGTTTTATTTAGTTCATGCACTTTTTCATCATCCGTTAAAATCACTGTAAATGTTGCATTTTCTATCTTTAATTTTTTTAAAGTATAATCAAGAACATCTAATAAATAAGAATTATCCTCATCTTTAAAATAACCATATTCATCAACTATTTCAATATCATTCATAACACCACTCCATATAAATTAAGAATTATTAACGCTAAAATAATAATCACAATAACACATATAAAATTAAGAAGCAAATTATTTCGGTATTTATCACTGTATTTAGCAAATAATTTATCCATCAGTTTATATATAACATAACCTATAATACCACCAGTAACATTTAAAATTATATCATCTATATCAAAACTTCTTCCAATTCCCATTTGAATAAGTTCAATTGATAAACTGGTAATAAATGTTATAATAAAACACAAATACATTTTGTTAAGCTTACAATAATAACTTACAAAATATCCATATGGAACAAATAAAACAATATTTCCAATCACATTACGATAAAATAACTTACTTTTTAAACTGTATCTCATCATTTCCTTAAAAGGAATAAAATTATTACTATAAGATTCAAAATCTGTCGTTGTAACCAGTTCAAACAAAAGCATAATATAAATAATAAAACATAAACTAATAAGTTCTTTGGAGATATTAACTTTTTTATGATTACTTATTAAATATACTAGTCTTGTTGTTATTAAAACCACACTTATTAAAGTTAACATCGGCCACAAATTAACTACAACATTAACAGCAACTTTTGGAATCACATAACTCACCCTCTTTTCCATTTTATCATACTTTAGGCCTATTTTTATCATATTTCTGCTTGTTTTCTATAAAAAATTAAAAAAGCCAAAATATAGTTAGTTTTATATTTTGACATTAATTAATATTTACTTCATAAGGACTATATTCGCTAATAACTTCATTAGTCATAACAAAAAATTCTATATAACCACAATCATCATCAATATTCTTTTCTAAAACACTAATTTTTTTAACTTCACCAGTATTTTTTAACTTAGTTATAAATTCATTTTCTACTTTTTCTGTGGCTCTTTTTATAACTTCATCATCTTTTAAAGTATGCACTTTTTCGTTATACTCTTTCTCTTTATATATTTTAATTTTTAATCCTAGAATTTTTATTTCTCTTTTATTTTCTTGATAAAAATATTTATACTTGTTTTTTAAAAATATTTTATTATTTATATTTAGATTATATCTTGTTTTACCCGTTTCAGTTTTTATTGCTTCTTTTTTAGGATAAGCAATCTTAGCTGTATACCATACATCACCATAAACTGTGCCTGTTGCTAATGTATTACCTTTAATATTATCATAAAGAGTTATTTCCCCGCTTATAAGTCTTTGCCCTTTTTTAACATATTCACCACTTCTAACTAAAACATCTCCTTTAGTACTTAATATTTTAGTAACCTTCCCATCTTTAGAAGCAATAACATGACGATATCCTTCTTCATTTACGGGATTTTTAATAATTCTTTCTTCTACTCTAATTACATATTTCATCCCTTCTTTAGTAATGCTCATCCACTCTAAAGTTGTGGGATTATCTTTTAGTATTTCATTTTTTATTTTTTCTAGTTCATCAAAATCATACGCTAAAGAATATTTTTTTATATTATGTTCTTCTAATTCTTTTTTTACTAAATTTCTAATACTTTTATTTTCATGAATAATATTAATATCTACAATGTAACTTGTTATGATATCCATTAAAGCAAAGCAAAAAATAAATATTAAGTAAAAATATATATTATCTTTAACATGCTTTTTAATTCCTAATAATCCTTCATATTTAACTATTTTTATATCACTATAGTAATTTAATTTTTTTATACTTTTATAATCATTTAAATTAATAATCATCGTGCATTTTTCTTCCGTTATATAATGAATATCATAAAGATTAATATTATTTTTAATACATTTATCAAAAAAGCGCTCTAAAAAATGACTCACTTCTATTTTAATTTTCTTATTCATAATTAACTCCAGTAATTAATCCTTCAATTAAGAGTTCTTTATTTTCCATTTTTTTAATATTCATTCTAGAGCCTTTTATTTTTATGTTACAAGATGATAATTTAATCATTATTAAATCATTATTAAATGTTAATATTTCTGCATAATTATAAATATAAAGAGAATTTTTATATAAACAGACATAATATTCCTGATTTCTTAATGCATTATTGATTATATCAAGCATTATTCTTCACCATTTAATTATATGTTTTAAGTACAAAAAAATACGTGAGGTATAATTCTCTACGTATTATTTATTAATCTAAAATCATGAACGAACATCACGAATGACAACGACTCCTGAACCACCTGCTCCGGCGCCTCTATCACCAACACCGCCACCTCCACCGCCGCCAGTATTAGCAACCCCAGCTCCTGCAGCGTTAGCACCCCAAGCACCGTTACCGCCTCCGCCAGCACCTCCGTAGTTTCTTGTCTGTGAATATTCACTTCCCCCGCCGCCTCCGCCACCATAAGCGTAAGCTGTTCCTCTAGTACAGCCTGATGTCGTGCCTTCATCAAACTCGCATGTGGTTTTTCCTTGGGCAGAACCATATGAACCGCCAGAACCATTATCGCCTGGCGTTCCACCTCTATTACTACCTGTTCCAGGAGCATAGGCGCTAGCTCCTGTGCCTCCATTAACTGTTAAATTAAACGCGGATGTGCTTCCGCCAGCATTACCACAATTTGTTTTGCATGATGAACCATACCAGCCACAATCACATGCACCACCGGCACCAATTACGATACTATAATTTCCATTTTTATTATCTAGTCTTATATTTTTTTGCGTTAATGTGTAACCGCCACCACCGCCAGATCTATTACTATCAGAATCAAATCTTCCAGATCCACCGCCGCCAACTAAGAAGGCATCAACATAAATTAAACCATTAACTGTTAGTTCTCCGCTAGTTAAAAGTTTTAATCTCCATGTATGAGTACCATCTGTATTGTCTGTATCAGATATTACTTCACAATTTCCCGTATATGATATTAGTGGATCACTTGGTTTTGACCCTGCTTGTAAATTTGCACAATCATATCTTGTTGATAATACTTCATATGTTACTTTTAATACTTCTGTAAAATCTACTCTACATGATGTTAAACTTTTATTTAATCCGAAAATATCTACTTCCCATCCTTTTGATGCACTATATCTAAATACTCCTCTTGCATCTGCTGTATTTCCATTTTTATATAAACAAGTTATCCCAGTTTCATAGTTTGGTTCTGTAGGAAAGGTTTCTACTTCTACGCCATCTACATATGCAATGATTGATAAATTTCCTTCTAATGATGATGGTGAAAAATCTTTACTTATTTGATTAGTTAACGCTAATTCATTATGAGCATATCCTACATTTAAATCTACTTGTACATAATAATCTTTGTCATCTTGATTATCCGTTATTAATGATACTATTACATTTTTATTTGCTTCTAATGCTCCAGATACATCTGGTGTTTCATAATAATAAGCTACATCTATTGATGTTGGTGTTGCATCCATAAATTTAGTGCATTTTTCATCTGTACATACTTTATATATTATTTCATACTTTGTACTTATTTCATTTAATGATGTAAGTACAATATTAAACTGCTCTGTTTTACCAGCTTTAAGTAATATTATTCTATCTCCAATGATTGTATTTGTAGGTAGTTTTGTTCCTACTGATGAAGATAGTGCCGTATCATTTATTACCATTTTATATTTTAAATCACCTATCGTTATATTAGCACCATTTATATTCTTACTTCTTACTAAATAACCAAAGGCTACATTTAAAACTAAACAAAATAAAACTAAAACTGTACAAAAAGTTAAATACAAAATCCGCTTATTTTCCCTTATTTTATTTAAAATGTTACCTATTTTTTCTTTATACTTATTCATAGAAAATCACCCGATATTTTCTATATAATTGTACTAATAACCCCCCCCATGTCAAGTTAATATTGCACATGCAAAAAGTCTATGGTATTAACCCATAGACTTTGCTAATTTAAAAATATATCTACTTTTCGTATACAGATACTTTTTTCTTATCTCTTCCTAATCTTTCGTATTTAACTACTCCATTAATTAGAGAATATAAAGTATGATCTTTTCCCATGCCAACATTTGCACCAGGATAAATTCTTGTACCTCTTTGACGGTAAATGATAGCACCAGCTTTAGCCATTTGTCCATCAGCAAGTTTAGCACCTAATCTGCGTCCTTCAGAATCTCTACCATTTTGAGTAGAACCTTGAGCTTTAACATGAGCGAAACGTTGAATATTTAATTTTATAAATAACATTTTCTATTCCTCACTTTCAACTTTTACATTCTTAGGATAATCATTACTAAGTTCCTTTAATAATTCTTTTAAATTATTAAATAGCTTATTAATTAAATCATCATCTTGGATAACCATAATTGAAACGCATTTTGCATCATCTACATATTGAATTCCATCTTTATTAATAGTTAACATATCATTAACAGATGTTGTCACAATTGATGATACTGCCGCACATACAATATCTTTGCCATAATCCGCAAAATTTGCATGTCCTCTTATTTCAATTTTTTTATCACTAATTTTTATTTTAATCATAATTAACCAACAATTTTCTTAACGATTAATTTAGTATATGGTTGTCTATGACCTTGTTTTAGACGATATTTCTTTTTAGGTCTATACTTAAAGACAACAATCTTTTTTTGTTTACCAGATTTTACTACTTCGCAAGTAACTTTTGCACCTTCAACATAAGGTGTACCCGTTTTGCCATTTACTGATAAAACTTCTGTAATATCAATACTTTTACCATCTTCAGCATTTAATTTTTCTACAAAAATTTCATCACCTTCAGCAACATAGTATTGTTTACCGCCTACTAATATAACAGCTTTCATTAATTTTTCCTCCCATCTTTTTTAGGACTCGCCCTTAAGGTGGTATAAAAATACACTTTTTACCTTTTTAGTGCGGTTTATAAATTAATTACAAACAAATAGACTATACCAAAAATAGCCTATAATGTCAATAAATAACTGTGTTTTTTATAATGAAGCAGCCTTACTTTTTTGCGTAGTTACATCTTTAAAATAACAAGTCTTTATATAACTAATATATTCAAGTAATAAATTTTCTTCTTGGCACTCTTCTAAAGAAGTTTCTCTCATTAATTTTCTCGCTTTTAAACTATCTTCTAGTCCTAGAATACTTTCTTCTATTTCCCCAGCAATATCTCTTGCTACATAATTTGATTTTAAATAAGTTTCATAATTACTAAGTTTCTGTTTTATTTTATCAAAACTTTCCATAATAAACACCTAATGGCATTATAACTTACTTTGTATAGTTAATCAAACATATTTAAATCTTTCTCTTAAATATTTATCTTCCCTCTGATTATTTATTATATTAAATCTATTTTTATACATTTTATTTATATTATTTATATATTTAACTTTCTTAAAATTTAAGTTATATAAACATCTTTCTAATAAAAATTTATTAAAAATTAATTTATGATTTAAAATTTCTGTATACGTTCTTAAGAATATAAACAGGCAAATAAGAAGCACATTTAATGTTATTTTATTAAAAATTACAAATAATAACGTTCCCAAAATACTTATACTATTTAATAACTTTAAAGAGATTTTATAAGGACAAATAGTTTCTACTAAACTTAATAATATTTTAGAACCATCTAAAGGAATCAGTGGCAATAAATTAAATATTATAATTAGATTATTATAAAATATAAAAATATTATAACTAATATCATTTATAAATCCCCATTTATATAAAAAATAAAAACATGGATAAAGTAAAACTTGAAACAATACTCCCGCTAGTGATATCCAAAAAAGTTTATAACTAGGAATATTATAATTAACATTTGTTTCTATTACGCTTCCAAAAGGCAAAATATCTATTTTATATATTTCAATTTTATAAGCTTTCATTACTAAAATATGACCTAAATCATGAATAAATAAAATAAAGCTAATTATCAAAAAATAATTAAAATATCCACAAAGAATCATACTTCCTAAAATAAAATATGTAACAGGATTTATTCTAAATATATTCTTCATACTTTAATAATTCGCCATTTTTCATAAATAAAACATATAATTTTTTATCTTTCGCATTACCAATTATATTATCTGATTCCACATAATCATATAATTTTACATTTACATCAGTAATATTTCCGTACCAATAATCTATTCCATCCATCCCCTGAATAATAATGGTATTTCCATAATCTTCTTTTTCTCCTGTAAATACTACAATTCCACTTTTATAAGGATAAACTGCATCTACCCCTGTTAATACTGCTCCATCTTTATAAGTATTTACTTCTTTATAATTTATTGTTTTATTCGCATTTACGACATTTTCTTTTACGGGTGGTAGTACATCACCAAAATACTTATTATATAAACTCGAGATTTTAGAAAATTTAAAAGATTTATCATATACATTATTTTTAAAAAGCAGTAAATTTTTATCACTTATTTTTACAAAAATAGATATCCCTAAAAATAATATAATACTTATTAATACTCTAATAATTAATGACTTAATATATTTTTTATTTTTCATAGTTCACCACTAAATTATATTTACTCCTTAGCCATAAAAGACCAAAAATATAAAAAATTAAATTATACCCTAAATTATTAATTAATAGCTTTACAATATAATAATTAAATTCATTATAAATACTATAAAGAACTATTCCAAAAATAAAATAATAAAAAACTAAACATATAAGCTCATTTATAAAAGTATTATTTATTATTTTAAAAATATGTTTATTTAAATAGTAAAGAACTATTACTATCATCGTACAAAAAGGAATGCCTGCTAAAACAATATCAGTGCAAAGTAAAAAATAGATATTTCTATCATTTAAATAAAATACATATAAAAGTAAAGAACAAAGTAATATTCCTTTTGTATTAAGAATTAATGTATCTATAATCATGCATTTCTCCTAATAACTGCCACATAACAATTCTTTTGAATGGTAGTTGTTTCTACCACCACTTCCGTATTAACATCCCTTTTAAAAACACTTACAACTTTACCAATATAACTATCTTTATTACTATAAACTTTATCATTAACATTAATATCATCATAATTAGATAAATTACCAACAATTAAATTATTATTATCATCTTTTCTTAAGATTTTACCTTCTATGTCATTAATTTTAACTAGTATTTTCGTATCATAAATTGGTGTCACTTCACTATGTTTACCATTTACTTTACTTATAAGACCTACTAAACCATTTTCATTTACAACTTCATCATTTATATCATAAACATTACCATTAATTAAAATTTTATCAAATCCATAACTATTAACTATTGTATTAGTTATTATATAATCATAAGTTATATCTATATTATTTTTAAAATCTAAAAGTTTTTTATATTCTTTTTCTAAATAAATGTTCTTTGACTTTACTAAATTCATTTCTAAATCATTAGATGGCACAGTAAAAAATTTATTTATATTAGTTATTAAACATAAAAATGGTTCTCTTAATAAAACAAATAAAAATACTACTATAAAAAGACTATATTTATATTTCATTTTTTATCATCTCATCAAAAAAACTATAATATTCTACTCCATTAGTAATTAAATGATCGATTAAAGGAATCCCAATTAATTTACCTGTATATATTAATGAATTAGTAATATTTACATCTTCTTTAGATGGCGTTATAACTCCCGATGGATGATTATGCATAATTATAACCGCCGCTGCTTTAGATTTTATTGCATAACTAAATACTTCCTTAGGGCTCACTACTGAAGAAGTAGACGTCCCTTTATACATAATTTCATAAGATATTAATCTTTTTTTATTATCAAGTAAAATAACTAAAAGTTCTTCTTGTTTTGAAGACGCAATTAAATTAGCAAAATATTCATGAACTATTTCCGTATTATTTAAAAGTACTTTTTCATCTATTGTTTTATTGCTCACCCTTTTTCCCAATTCAATGGCCGCAAGGATCGTAATTGCTTTAATTTTACCAAGTCCTTTAATTTCCATAAGTTCATTTATCGTAAGATCATCTAAATTATTTATTGATTTTATCTTCGCTAAAACCTTACTACTAATAACTTTAACATTTTCTTCTTTATTACCAGTTCTAATCAAAATAGAAAGAAGATCTTCATTACTTACATTATTTACGCCATACTTTAATATTCTTTCTCTTGGCTTTTCTTCATCCGGCAAATCTTTTAATTTCATATATTACCACCATAACTTTCCATAATTAACTTATTTAAACTTATGAATGTACTTTCTGATCCATCTAACATATTCTTTTCATAATTATTTAAAGCTTTTATCAAAGAAGAATCACTTACCACTATATCTTTCTTATAAAAAGCAATTTTATTATTATTTAAATACTCTTCCATTTTAGATATTGTCTTATTATTAGTAAGAATACTTATATAAACTCTATAAACATCATCATCATTCATAATAATGGAAGTTGGAAACTTTTTCTGATATTCTCTAGCTAAATCTATGGAATTAAAAACTCCTAACTGAAAACCTGTCGCTTTTACTTCTTCTTTAAAAACTCTTTTGATATCACTCCCATTATTTTGAAACAAGATAAAACCAAATACTATTCCTATTACTAAAGATAAAATATAAGGTAAAAACTTTTTCATAACATCACCAGTATTAGTATAAAATTTTACCTCAACTTAAATTGTCAAATTATGTCATCTATAATATATATTACCTAAAAAGTACCAATTTCCTTTAAAAATAACAATAAAAAAGTTAATAGATTTTTTTCTACTAACTTTTAATTATCAAAATTTCCCTTCGTTAATTTTAGTCAACCATTATAAATGAATTTAACGATTGTATCATTATCATACATTAAAATAAAATAAGCATATAAAAGTTTACAGGTACTATTTTAATGATTTTATTTTTTATAACCTTTTACTTATAGTTTTCTTAATTGTTTCTTCTATCATACTATGATTTATATTAAATCCTTCTTTTATTCCCTCTTTATAATCATCGCTAAATTGAAAACCCGTTTGCTTTTCAATTCTCTCAAATATAACATCCAAATTACTAGATGTAATAATCCACAGTTTACTTTCTAATCTATCCAAATATCTTTTATCACTTATCTGTAAAAATCTACTTAAATTTCCTTGAATAAATTTATAATAGGGATTACCCTCATCTACTTTTATAGAATAATGCTGAAAATTAATCGAACTATCACAAAGCATATATTCATTATCAAAAAGTGGTGCTACATTAACTCCATTTTCATTTTCTACTATAAAGAAATTTAAGCTGTGTCTATCATCATTAGCAATCAATATATCAAATAAGAATACATTAACTATTTCATCCATTAAAGCCGATACTATATCTTCGTCTTTATATTTAATTTCCAAAGCATTCCAAATATCTTCTAATGTTAATTTATCACCTACTAAATCACTTAAATTATAAGCTTTATCATTATCACGATATGCACATTCACTAATAACACAATCACCGTAAAAAAACTCATTATAATCACATCTTGCATAGGCATAACGAACCGATGATATCCCAAAGTCTTTGGCAATTTCTGCGGCTACTAATTCATTTAACAATAATATTTTATCTGACCATTTAATAAAATATTGTTTCCCCTCATAGTAAAAATTAGTAAAATCATTTAATTCTATATTTAACTGATTTAAATTAATTATTCCATCGCTTCCACGATACTTTTCTAATCCTTCCATTATATCCTCTTTGCTTTTGTCTTTTCTAAAGCTCCATTTATCATTGCCAAATTAGCCTTAAAACCATCTATAATAGTTTTTTTGTACTCTTTCTTTAAAACAATACCTCTTTCCTGTTCTATTCTAGAAAAAACTTTTTTAATATTTTCTTCACTTATTATCCATAAATTATCTTGTAAAGTTTTAGCATACCTTCCATCACTTATTCGTAAAAAACGTTCCAATATATTAGTACTATTTGCCGGATTTACCGGTTCCGTATTTAAAATATACATTTGATGTGAAATTGATAACTCACAAAGCATATTTTCATTATCAAAAATAGGTGCTACTTGAATTCCTTTTGCACTTTCTTCAATAAAAAGATTTAAACCATGTCTATCACCATTTGCAATTAGTATATCAAAAAGAAAAACTTTTACAATTTCTTCCATGAGTTTAGCCACAAGATCATAGTCTTTATATTTTCTGTCTAATTCATTCCATATTGTTTCTAAATCAATATCATATTCTATTAAATTAAATAATGAATAAAAGACCGCATTTTTCTCAAATACTGATTTACTTAAAACCACTGGTTTATCTTTTAAAGTACCAATCTCATAGTGAGCACAAGGAATTTTAAAATCTTTAGCTAGCTCTTCTGCCACTAATTCATTTAATAATAATAAAGAATCTCCAGTTTTAAAAAAACATAATTCGCCTTTAAAATAAACTTTATTATCCTGTCTCGCCGTAACATATTCATCTAAACTTTTTAAGTTTTTTACTAGTTTCATCATCAATCACCATTTATAATTAAATTATATCATAATCATCTATCATTTTTTAAAATTTATAACAAAAAAAGGCACTGTTTATGCCTCATTTCATAATTAATTTAAACAAAGAATAAGCAAGGCCTACCCCAACAAATAAAGTAGCGTAAGCTGCGAGTATTGCTAAAAGCGTCCTAGTTTTTATTTTCACGAGCATAGTCCTCAATAAATTTTACTATATCGTTAACATTTATATCTTGGCTAGATTCTTCACTTCTAAGTTTAAATTCTACAAGTCCTTCATTAATTTTTTTACCAATTGTAACTCTAATTGGAATCCCTATTAAATCTAAATCTTTAAACTTAACGCCTGGTCTTTCATCACGATCATCAAGTAAAGTATCAATGCCCTTTTGATTTAACTCATCATAAATTTTACTAGCAATCATTACCGAATTTTCATCATTTGTATTAAGTAAACAAATTGCTACTGTAAAAGGTGCAATATTAATTGGAAATTTAATACCATGCTCATCATTATTTTGCTCCACCGCTGCTGCCATAACTCTTCCTGGCCCAATTCCATAGCATCCCATTACTACTGGATGACTTTGATTCATTTCATCTAAATAAGTTAAACCAAACTTTTCTGAATATTTAGTTCCTAATTTAAAAGTATTACCTATTTCAATACCCTTTTTAAAATATAATTTACCACCACAGTTAGGACAAATATCGCCCTCTTTTACATTTACAATATCTGCACACATATCATAAGTAAAATCTTCTATATTTGCATTAATATAATGGTATCCCTCTTTATTAGCACCAACTACAAAATTATGCATTTTGCTAACTTCTTCATCAATAATTATCTTAGCGCCTTTAAGTCCCACTGGCCCTGTAAAACCGGGAACCGCATTACTTTCACTAATTAAAGTATCATCCGCAAAATTAACTTCACTTACTCCTAAAAGTTTACATACTTTTGTCTCATTAAGCTCTCTATCGCCTCTAATAAAGAATATCGTAAGTTTACCATCTATATTCATTAGTAGTGCTTTTACCGTTTTCTTAATATCAACATTTAGAAAATTAGTAACATCTAAAATAGTTTCCATATGAGGTGTTTCTACCATTTCTAATTTTAAATGCTCCTCTTTATTTTCTTCTATAGAAACATGTTTTGACACTTCAATATTTGATGAAAAATCGCACTTATCACATAATACTAAAGTATCTTCTCCAACATCTGTAATAGCTTGAAATTCCTCTGATAAACTACCACCCATAATTCCTGTATCTGCTCTTACTATCGCATAATTTATATGTGCTCTATCAAATATTTTTTTATAAGCATCAAACATTTTTTGATAAGAAATATCTAATCCTTTTTCATCTTTATCAAAAGAATAAGCATCTTTCATAAAAAATTCTCTAACTCTAATAAGTCCAAACCTTGGTCTTGCTTCATCACGATATTTTGGAGCATCCTGATAAATAGTAAAAGGTAAATCTTTATAACTTCTTACTACTGACTTAGCCGCAATAGCAAATAATTCTTCATGAGTAGGCCCTAACACATAAGGTTTATCATAACGATCCTTCAAATGAAACATTGAGCTTCCTAAAGCTTCAACTCTTCCACATTTTTCATATATTTCTTCAGGAATAAGACTGGGCATTAAAATTTCTGTAGCTCCTGCCTTATCCATTTCTTCTTTAATAATCTTCTTAATTTTATCTAGAACTCTAAGTCCTAACGGCAAATACATATAAATTCCACTAGACACCTTTTTTATCATTCCTGCTCTAACTAAAAGATTACCACTTACAGAGTCTTCATCTTTAGCATTTTCTCTTAATGTATAAAAATAAGTATTACTTAGTTTCATCTAACCACTTCCAAACTAAAATAATTATAACAATATCTCTTTATTTCTTCAAGGCAAACAAAATAGTATTTAGTCATTTCCATTTTTTATTGGTTTAATCTGAGCCACTTTTAGGCTATTTTTCATTTCTACTTTACAATTCTTTTTAGCTAATAGTCCTGATAAAACTGGTAAAATATGCATCACATAAGTTGTATACGGAACATTATCTATATTAACTTTCTGAGGCTCCTGTAAATTTAAACCATGAACAGCATATAAAATTTTCTTATGAGCTAGACTAAGCTTACTTATTGCCCAGTCTACATCTTCCCTGCTATACTCTCTTAAAGTTATATAAACTGATTCAATCCTTTGATTTTTCTTACCATTTTGCATCATTATATAATTAATATGTTTAATATATCCTAGCGTATCATTTAGACTCATTAAAACTTCATTTACACTTATACCATATTTATTTGAAACTTCTTCTAAAGACATACTTTTAATAACATCTATAATAATATTCTTATCTTGACTATCAATTACATCAAGAGCATCCCATATTAAAATAGTAATTCTAACTCTATCATTTAAATCACAGTTTTCATAAAGTTCTCCAAAGAGATATCTAAAACCTTCATATTTATAAGAATATAAACTATCGAAAATTAAATTAATCTCTCCCGTAATTTTTAAAACTTTTTCATTATCTGTTTTTTCTTTTAATATTCTTTGTTTTTCTGGTGATAATGCCATTATTATTTCTTTTATTCTTTGTTTTTTTGCTATAGGATTAACTTCACCAAAATTAAATACTTTTGTCATCTAAAACACTACCTTTCAAACTTTATACGCTTAAAAAATATAATCTTTAAGCACGCACTAATATATTAACACCAACCCTTAAGAAGTGCAAACAAAAAGTAGATTTCTCTACTTTCCTTCTTCTAATGATTTAATAATCTTAATAAGTCCTGCTGTTGGAAGTGTAGCACACGTTTTTCTTGATTCTTGTTTGTATATTTCATCAAAAGCAAGTTCTTCCTTCATTTCCTCTTTATTATAATTTTTTTCATTAACCATATTATTAAAATTATTTACATAATTAGTTGCTTCCTTAAGTGTCATACCAATTATTCTTTTCACCATAATTGATGTACTAGCCGTACTAATTGCGCATGCTTCTCCATCAAAATAAGCATCTACTATAATATCATTTTTTACTTTAATAAATATATTTATATTATCAATACAACTTACATTATTAGCATTTGCTTTAAGAAAGCCTTCATTTTTAGTTTCTTTATGAAAAGGGTTTGTATAATTATCTAATATTATTTCTCTTCTAAGTTCACTATCCATTTATATCATTTCTTTCATTATTTTATCTTTATCACTTAATAAAGTACAAAGTTCATCTATTTCTTCTTTTGTATTATAAAAATATAAACTTACTCTTATCGTATTTTTTACACCTATGGCGTTTTTAAGTATTTTAGCGCAGTGATTACCAGCTCTTACACATACATTATACTTATTTAGGTAATATGCTACATCTTGAGAAAAAATACCTTCTATATTAAAAGCGACGATGCCACTATCAGCTTCTTCGTTAACTATTTGTACATATGGATAATCTTTTAATTTATCCATCATATATTTTTTTAGTTTTTGCTCATAAATGCTTATTGTTTCCATCCCTATATGACTTAAATAATCTATTGCCGCTCCAAGTCCAATAACGCCAGCAATATTAGGCGTTCCTGCTTCTAATCTTTGTGGTAAATCCTTTAAATATATTTCTTTTTCATTATCGAAAGATTCATTCATTCCCCCACCAAGTGATAAAGGTTCTACTTCCTCTAATAATTCTTTTTTGCCATATAAAACACCAACCCCCGTTGGCCCGCACATTTTGTGAGCTGAAAAAGCTAAAAAGTCCACATCTAAATCTTTAACATCTGTCTTTTTATGAGGTACACTTTGTGCTCCATCACATACTACAAATATATTGTTTTCATGAGCTATCTTGCAAATTTCTTTCATTGGTCTAATATCTCCAACGACATTTGTTATTTCGGCTAAAGCGATTACTTTTGTTCTTTCTGTTATTACCGATTTTAAATTATCAATTGTAACATGTAAATTAGCATCAAGTGGCACATATTTAATTACTGCTCCATTTTTATTTGCTAATCTAAACCATGGAAGAACATTACTAGCGTGTTCACTTAAACTTATAATTATTTCGTCACCTGGCTCTAATAATTTTTCAAAAAAACCACTTGCAATAACATTTAAACTTTCCGTTGCTCCCGAAGTAAACACTACTTCACTCAATTCCGCATTAATGAATTTTGCTACTTTTTTTCTTGCTTCTTCATAAGCTACATCAACTTTATAACTTATTGAATAATCTCCCCTATGAGCATTAGCAGAATAATTTTCATAATAATCATTCATCGCCTTTATCACACTTTTTGGTTTAAAAGTTGTTGCGCCATTATCAAAATACAAAATATCTTGCTTAAACATTGGAAAATCATCTCTATGCATTTATATCACCTCCTATTTAAATACTCAATTATTCTTGTCTTTAACTCTCTATCACTGATAATGCTTCCTAAAAAACCATTGCAAATAAGCTTTTTTGCTGACTCTATACTTATACCTTTACTTAGAAAATAAAATAATTCATTCGGATCAATATTAGATACTGTATTATTATGATTTGCACTAACATCAAAACTATCAATAAACATATTTGGCATACTTAAACTTTTGCCTTCATTTATATTCATTATTTTTATGCATTCGTCTAAATTATTATTATATTTATTCTCTTTAACATAACCATTTTCAATAATATTACTAGTTCCTCTATCATTTATACCATGAACATTTACTTTGATATTACTATAATCATTCATAAAATCAGTATTAATCTCTAAGTTATATTGTTCTTTATTAATGAAAGAATGATTAAAAACACATTTACTATTATTAAATACTTTAATATTTATTTTAGCTTCCATATTTTTGATATTATTAAAATAATTTACTACTAAAGATGAATTATCTTCTACTAAAATATTTAATGATGTTATATCAATATTAAATATATTTATTAATGTTTGTCCGCCTACTGTAATGTTTTTAACTTGTTTTTCTAAATTTATAATATTATCTTCACATATAATATTATCTAATAATATTTTATTCATTTTGACCACTTTTACTTACATCATTTGTCTTAGTATACTTACTAAAACCTTCTTTTTCAATATCTTCCGCAAGGGTAATATCTCCTGATTTAACTATTTGACCATCATATAAAATATGTACATAATCAGTATCTAATAGTTTTAATAATTCTGGGTGATGGGAAACGATTAAAATGCTTACATCTCTTTCTTTTTTGTATTCATTTAAACTATTACAAACTGTTTTTAAACTATCAACATCTAACCCACTATCAAGTTCATCTAAAATAATTAATTTTGGTTCTAACATCCATAAATGAAGAAGTTCATTTTTCTTTTTTTCTCCTCCACTCATTCCCTCATTAATTCCTCTATGAATAAAGCTTTTAGGTATATTTAATTTTTGACATATTTCTTCCATTTTTTTATTAAATTCAAATATAGAAACTACTTTACCGGTTTTCTCTGTTAAACTAGTTCTCAACATCTCCGCATTAGTTACCCCAGGGATTTCTATCGGACTTTGACTTAGCAAAAATATTCCTTTTTGACTTCTAATATTAACTGGCATTTTTAGTAAATCTTCCCCTAAAAAAGTAATTTTTCCATCATTTACAACATAATTAGGATCTCCCATTATTGTTTTACAAATGGTACTTTTGCCAATCCCATTAGGTCCCATAATTGCATGAGTTTCATTCATATTTATTTCTAAATTAAAATTTTTAAGTATTTCTTTATCAAGAACATTTACACTTAAATTTTCTATTTTTAGCATAATTAAACCACCTAAATTAGTTTACCACAAAGTAAGTTAAAAAGAAAATATTTTAAAGAAAGTAAGAATATAAAAAAAGAGCAAAATTACTCTTCTGTACCTTTTTGCTCCATTTTTACTAATACTTCTCTTGGTTTAGAACCATTGGCTGGTCCTATAATACCCCTTTCTTCTAATAAATCTACTATTCTAGCTGCTCTATTATAACCTAATCTAAATCTTCTTTGTAATAATGAAGCACTTACTTTCCCCGTTTGAATAGCAAAATCAACTATTTCATTATATAGTGGATCATCATATTCTTCTTTAGGACTATTTGCTCCTGCCATATGATTATCATCCATTTCTGTTATTGAATTATCATATCTTGCCACTTGCTCTTTGCAAACATAGTCAATTAATCTTTGGGTTTCATCATCAGATATAAACGTTCCTTGAATTCTTACTGGCGTATTATCTCCCATTGGTTTATAAAGCATATCACCTTTACCCAGTAGCTTTTCAGCTCCTGACATATCTAAAATCGTTCTTGAATCGATTGAAGATGCTACCGCAAATGATATACGTGATGGAATATTTGCTTTTACTACGCCCGTAATAACATCGGTTGATGGTCTTTGGGTTGCTACAATTAAATGAATACCAGCTGCTCTTGCCATCTGCGTAATTCTCATAATTGAATCTTCTACTTCTTTTGCGGCCACTAGCATTAAATCTGCAAGTTCATCAATAATAACTAAAATATAAGGCATCTTTGCTACATCTGTACCATTAGCTTTATTATTCTTTTCTATCATTTCATTGTAACCAGAAATATTTTTAACATTTGCATCACTAAATACATCATATCTTCTTTCCATTTCTGCTACAATTTTTTGTAAAGCAATATTAGCTTTTTTAGGATCACTTACCACTGGACAAAGTAAATGTGGTATTCCATTATAATTAGATAATTCTACCTTTTTAGGATCCACTAAAACTAGTTTTATTTCATCTGGTTTCATAAACATTAATATAGAAGCAATAAAACTATTAATACAAACTGATTTACCACTACCAGTTGAACCTGCTACTAATAAGTGAGGCATTTTAGATAAATCGGCGCAGCACGTTCTGCCCATTAAGTCTTTTCCTAAAGCTACTAAAATTTTCGCATCTTGCATTGATTTAGGAACACTATTAAGTACTTCTCTAATTGGCACTGAAGCAATATTTTTATTCGGAATTTCAATTCCAACCGTACTCTTGCCCGGAATCGGTGCTTCAATTCTAACATCTTTAGCCGCCAAAGCTAGGGCAATTTCTTTACTTATACTGGTAATGCGGCTAACTTTAGTTCCAGCTTTAATTTCTACTTCAAACTGTGTAACTGCCGGTCCCTCATGAATTTCTACCACTTTACCGGTTATTTGAAAATCTGCAAGTACTTTTTCTAAAGCTATTCTATTCGTATTTAAAAACTCTGTTGTATTCATTTTTCCCTGTTTCTTTATAGGATTAAGAATATCTATAGATGGAAGTTTATACTCTCCATTCGTACTATTTTCAATTTTGACTGGCGCTACTGGCACACTTTCTTCTCTTTCTGCGTATTCTTCACTATGATAATTTCGCATATCATCACTTGAAGTAATAATAATTTTTTTCTCTTTTTCTGGCGATGCCGGTATCGTTTTTAAATTAACTTCTTCATCATCATCTTCATCGTCATTATCCTCTGATGGTTTAAACACTTTACTGCCTTCAATACCCTCACCGAACTTTTTAAATCCTTTAATAATTTTCTTAAAAATATCCGCTAAAGATACATTAAGTGCCATTATTAGTCCAAAAACACCTACAACACTTAAAATAATATAAGTACCCTTTAAATCAAACAAATTTACAAAAGCATAAGCAAAAAATGCTCCAATAATACCTCCTCCTGTTTGACTTAAATTAATATACGATGCATCATTAATAGTATTCATAAAATTATCAATCGTATTTTGAAAAACGGCTTTATTCTTAATTACATCTGCTTCTGACAAATAATCTATATGGGCAAAAGCCAAAAGCGCTATAAGAAGCAAATAAAGTCCAATTAATCTACTATTAAAAAATTTTGGTAAATCCCTTTTAATAATCATATATAAACCTAATATCATTAATAAAATAATCGCAATTGCCCACCAAGTTCCCATTAAAAAAATTGCAAAAGATTTTATAATATGACCAACCGGTCCAAAAGAGCCTATCCCAATTATACTAATAAGAACAAATATTAATCCCGTAAGTTCTGAACTAAACTTTACTTTTGAACCACTATCTTGTTTACTTTTTTTCTTTTTAGCCATCTTACTTCACCATCTTAATTATATACCATATATATATCTTTTGCAAAAGAAAAAGAACAAGTTAGACAGTCCTTTATGTTACATATTCATTCTTTTTTTCTTTTTATTGTCCTTTTTTACATCACTATAATTTATAATATCAATTAATACCGCCGTATCACTTAAACTATCTTTAAAAGAAATCGCATTAAATAATTCAAAGTATTCATCGCCTTTATTAGTTCTGCAACCTCTTATAAAGTGTTTAATTGCTATTTCTTTAATTTTTTTTGCTTCTTTAATTCCTTGATTAGATAAAGATGCCAATGCTTTTTTATACCTTTGTAACATATTAATATATATGTGTTTATGGCTCATAAAACACATATCATTTTCTAAATCAGAAGCTATTAGGATATCTTCAAAACTAATACCTCTATTTCTAGCAGATCGTTTAGCTTTGTTACATAAATCTTGAAATTTTTCATTATTTATTATTCCTTCAGAATTTTGTATTTGGCTTATAACGTCGCAAAAATAAGCAACAATAATGTCATCATTTAATTTTTTTATAATTGTTTCTTTATCTTGCCCGTTTAAAAGTTCTATTACAGCTTCTTTAATAAGTTTTTTAACCTGCTTTCTTATCTCTTGATAACCCGGTTTATCCTTTGCATATTCTTCGCCTAAAAATTTTAAGGTTAATATTTTTTCATATTGTTTCATTTGTAAATATTGTGATTTTATTTCTAATAATTGCTTATAAAAATCTTCGACACCACAATCAAAATTTAATGTTTTAAAGGAAATCTCATTAGGATCAATATTATTTTCAGCATAATAAGTATCCCTTAATTTTTCTAAAGCACTCTTTAATTTATTAATTTGTTGTTCATAACACGCTTTTATTAGTTCATTATAATTAGCTTCCTTAAGCATCGCCGCCGATAAATTCAAAAATTCGATTGAAATATACCAAATTTCGTCACATATTTTTTGTAATTTACTAGATAGATGATTATATATCACTGAATCCATCTCACATAATTTATTTAGTTTGTTTGCATATTCATGCCTTACTTTTACTGCTTCCTTATAATTATCATTAGAGCTATGATTAACACTTTTATCACGTAAATACTTTTTTAAATAATCATATGCGGCATTTACTTGCTGAGTTATGGTTGTCATTTCTTCTTTTTTTACATTATCTTTATATAAATCCGGATGATATTTATTAATAGCAGCTCTATAAGCTTGTTTTAATTCTTCTTCAGTAAAATTTTGTGGTAAATTAAAAATTTTTATGGCCTGTTCAAAAGTCATATAATCCCCCTCATTTCATCGGGGACTATAATATCATAAACATAAACCATTGTCAAAATAACATTTGCTATTTTTATAAAGATTTAGTAATAAAAAAAGAACAAGTTAGACAGTCATTAGTTCTTGTTCTTTAATTTTTAATTTTTCATCTATTTCTTTATTATATTTATTAATTAATTCTTGAATATCATCATAATATCTATTTTGTTCATCTTCTGGCAATTCACTTTTTTTAACACTATTTCTAGCATCTTCTCTAGCATTTCTAAGAGCAACTTTAGCATCTTCACCCATGGCTTTAACTTGTTTAACATAGTCTTTTCTTTTTTCTTCTGTAAGTTCCGGAATTGTTAAAATAACCATTTCCCCATTATTAGTTGGAGTAATTCCTAAATTAGCCTCATGAATAGCTTTCTCAATATCTTTAACAATATTTCTATCAAAAGGCTTAATGAAAAGTTGTCTTGCTTCTGGAACAGTAATATTTGCTACACTCTGTAAAGGTGTAGGTGCTCCATAATAAGAAACCATAATTCCATTAAGCATAGATGGATTAGCTCTTCCTGCTCTAACATTCAAAAATCTATATTCCATATTTTCTATTGCTTTTAGCATTTTAGCTTCTGCTTCATTTAATATATCCATAATTTCTCTCCTTATTAATATTATTCCATAAAACTTAAATTAACGCAAGAATTAAAAACGCCATAAAAAGACCAACCACTAAAGAAATCTCAATAATAGATAAAGTTAAAACCAAACCACTTTTATTAGCTTTATCACTCATACGCATTTGTAAAACCTTATTCGTATTCTCTTTTTCTCTTTGTAGTGCTTTTTCGCTTCTTTCTCTAACCTTAGCATCATACAAAGAAACAATATCATTCCATCTTGGATTAACTTCATTCATACTTTTTACTTTTAACACAAACACATCAAGCATTTGCTGTTCTTCAAAAGTTATACCTTTATTTTCTTCATTAGGCATTTAAATTCATCCTTTCTACGATATCTTCCATCTTTTCCGTTAATTTTTTATATTCTATAGGGCTAAGCGGCTCATCATTACATAGTTTTTTTAAAATATCTTTAACATCTAAATCTTGACTATTAGTGCTTCCTAGCTTATCTGCTATTATCGTTTTAAGCATCAAAAAATCTTTTAAATTCTCTGTACTGTTTTCCGCTTCATATTCTTCTATTGCATCTAATAAAGTACGAAGATACTCATAATCATTAGTTTTATTAATATATTCAATTATAGCTGCTAAATTATTTATTTTACCATTTATAATATTTATTTTAGGCTCCATTTTAGCTCCTTCCTTGATAATAACCAAATGTCCCCTTATTAGTTTTCACTATTAAATTATATTCAATTTTTTCTTCATCAGATTCTGCTTTATTTTTTATACTTCTTAAATAATCAATTGTTGATCCATCTAAAGTAAGTAAAATACTTTGATTAGAAGTAGTTACACTATCATCAGTCAAAGCATTTATTTGATATTTTGTATAATATAATTTACTAACCTCTAATACTTGATACGCATTAATTTGTTCTGCATCATCAAAATCTTTATTCTCACAGGTGATTATTTTACTACTATCCTTAAGACACGTTTTCATCTTAGTATTTGCTGCATCCGTTAAATCAATTTCTACATAAACAGTATCACTATTAGTTATTAAGTCATCATCAAAAAAATTCTGAGCAATATATTCTGCTTTAAATATATTTTCTGCATTATTATTTAAATCATTACTACTAATTTTTTGAACAAGACCTGCATATGTTTTATATAATGATAAAATACCTACGCATAGTATACATATAACCACAATTGTCTCAAGTAAAACAAATCCACTTTTATTCTTTGGCACTTTGCTAATCACCTACTTTAAACGTTACAAATATGTAGTCCAAAACCACCTATTCTAATAATTATTATATAATAAAAAGACATTAAAAAAAAGACTAAAAATAGTCTTAAATCGCAAAACAAGCTAAATAAACATATATTATTATAGGTGATAATAATGTGTCCAAACAACAATAACTATAACCCTTTTAAAGGCATCTGGTCATTTCTTTGGTTTTTAATTTTATGTACATTAATATTCTATCAAACTATTATAACCTTTTTCTTTCCTTTAAGATGGAATATTATTATTTTACTAATTGAAGTATTTTTACTATTCTTTCTTCTCTACCGCATAATATGGCCTTATTAATTTTTCTGTTTTATCAATATAATCAATAAACTTACCGGCTATAATCGTATTATCAACTTCATTTTGCGTAAAATACTTTATATCCGGCATTGAAATTACTATAAACAGTAATTTTTTTTCGGTATCATTAAGTTCAAATCTTTTCATGTATGCATCTAAAAAAACTCTAAAATCATACTTATTATAATCATTTTTATACAAGTTTATTATATCTAAAATCGGTGTATCAACCCTGTAATTATCCCAGCTGATAAAATACTTTTCTTTCCCCTCTAAAAAATGATCTATACTTAAATTATTATGACAATAAACAACTCTTTCTTTATCTTCATCTATTGCTACTTTATACCATTTTTCTAATTCGCTATTTAAATAATCTATTAAGGCATCTATTCTTGATCTATTTCTTAAAATCAAATAGTATGATGGTTTCATATAATTGTCTGCTTCGCCTCTTTTATAAAGTTCTTCAAAATATGATTCCATATACAAAACATTACCTTTAATATTTTCATATATTTCTTTTACATCATCTTTAACTTTAGTTTGAAAAAAAGCCGTTTTATAATGCAAATTTGCGAGTAATTCCGCCATATCCACACACTTTTGATTAATAGGTGTACTACCATCACTTACATACTCATAAACATAATTATCATCAAATTCATCTATTACTTTTGGATAATTTCTAAAACTTCTTGAATCTAAATAATCAAATAAAGACTTAATATCTTTCTTTTTTGATTTAATAACATATTTTCCACTTTCAGTATCGACAATTTTACTTTTACCTGCTATCGTAATTTTACTAGGATTAAATATTTCCCTATAATTCTTCATTTTCAGGAATAATTAATTTCATATTAAGTTCTAAATTTTCAAAAGAATTATATTTCTTTAAAGTATTTAAACTTATTTTGTACATCGATGTAATACTTTCAATAGTGTCATTCATAGTAACTGTATGAACATGATATTTAATATATTCTTCTTCTTCATTAATACTATTTAGTATCATATTTTCATCAATCTTTTTATCATCATTTTGATTTCTATCATCGATATTTTCTTTAGGAGTATCTTTTACTTTATCATCTACAGTTTTTTCTTCTTCCTTAGGTTTTTCATCTTTTACTTCATCAAGTAAACTTACTACTTCTACGGCTTTATTATTATCTAAAAATTCATTTAGTTTATCTTCATCAGAAAATTCCAAAACTGCTTCATCGCCTTTAACTAAGTATTCTACGTGTACTGTTAGTTCATCTCCATTATTAAAGTCATAACTAAAATCAGTAATTTCTACATCAATCGTATCTAAATTAACATTACTTCTTATTTCATGAGTAAAAGGAATTTTAAAACTAAAATCTTCTTTATTAATACTTATTTCATGTAAACGATAATCACCAGAAATTATAAATTCGCCTTCCAAAGTAGAACCGTTAATATCATAATTATGTTCTATACTTATACTTGTTATTTCATGAATAGTCGATTTAAATAAAAACTCCCTATCAATAGTAAAAACTTCATTCATATAATCAGTCCTTTCTAACCAAATATATGCACTATTTTAATAAAAAGAACTATAAAAAAATCTATGATTAATTTTAACCATAGACTACGATCTAACATCGCGAATTACAACAATTCCTGAGTATCCAGCGTAACCGTTGCTACCACTGGTACTACCTCCTTGGCCACCATTGCCAGAGTTTGCTACCGCTGGAGCATTACAACCAGCAGTTGAATAAGCAAAATTGTTGCCTTTTGTGCATCCAGATAAAGTGCCTTCTCCAAATTCACACGTCGTTGTTCCTTGCCCAGTTCCACTACTACTATTTCCATATTTAGCACCAGTATTGCATGCGGCAGCATAATGACCTTGACCGCCACCAGAGCCACCATTTCCTCCACGGCCATCGCCGCCACCATTACCTCCAGCTCCGCCGCTAGCACTGCCACCAAATGCACTAGTAGTGCCTCCAGCACTGCCCATGCTTGAATAGCCGCCACCAGCTCCGCCGGCGCCGATTACTATTGAATAAGTCGACGTTTTATTATCTAAGCGGACATTATTTAACGTTTTTGTGTAGCCTCCGCCTCCGCCGCCACCAGAGTATTCCATATTATTATGTATTCTTCCGCCACCTCCGCCGCCTCCTCCACCTACTAAGAAGGCATCTATATAAATAAGACCATCTACAGATAAAGTTCCATTAGATAATAGCATCATTCTCCATGTATGCGTTCCATCTGAATTGGTCGTATCAGATACTAAAGTACAATTACCTGAATAAGATATTATTGGGTCGTTAGATTTTTCGGCTTGATCTAAGTTAGCACAACTATATCTTTTGCTTAATATTTCATATGTTACTTTTAATACTTTTGTAAAATCAACTCTACAGGTTGTTAGGCTTTTATCTAAATCAAATACATCCACAACCCATCCTTTTTCAGCAGTATATTTAAAAACTCCTCTAGCTGTAGATGTACTTCCATTTTTATATAAACAAGTGATTCCTGTTTCATAATTAGGTTCTGTGGGAAATGTTTCTACCTCTACTCCATCAACGTAGGCAATGATTGATAAATTGCCCTCTAACGATCCAGGCTCAAACTTATTACTTATTTGATTAGTTAAAGCTAGTTCATTATGAGCATATCCTACATTTAAATCTATTTGAACATAATAATCATTATCATCTTGATTATCACTTACTAATATTATTGATTTCATCTTGCCTGCTGATATTGTGCCACTCACGTCTGGCGTATCTATATGATATGCGATTTGAATCGTATTTGGTGTATCTATAAAACTAGTACAGTTTACATCGGTACATACTCTATAGATTATTTCATATTTTGTATCAATTTCATTTAATGATGAGAAAATCATATTAAACTGCTCGGTTTTTCCCGCTTTAAGTAGGATTATTCGGTCTCCAATAATTGTATTAGATGGTAATTTTGTTCCCACACTTTCATTCGTTGTTACCTCATTTATTACCATTTTATATTTTAAATCACCAATAATTATATTAGCCTCATTTATATTTTTATTTTGCGTCATTAAACTAAAAGTTACATTTAAAACTAAACAAAATAAAACTAGAACTGTACAAAAAGTCAAATACAAAACTCGTTTATTTCCCTTTATTTTATTTAAAATGTTACCTATTTTTTCTTTATACTTATTCATAGAAAATCACCCGATATTTTCTATATAATTGTACTAATAACCCCCCCCATGTCAAGTTAATATTGCGTATATAAAAAGTCTATGGTATTAACCAAGAAAATGGTAAACCATGTAAATTATTTACTTAACGTCACGTTTTCTTCTATATGTGACGTTACCTCTTAATTTTGTTGGGGGAAAAGAAAAAACAAGTCAAGGGTGAACAAAGTGAACTCGTATACCCTTGATTTGTTTTTTCCTTTATATAATATTTCTTCAAATAAAGTTTATCTTTATTTGTTATTTATCTATTATTCCTTTATAATACCCTTCTGTATTTTGGCTTTACAGAAAGGAGCTTTTTTATGAAAGCTAAAAAATACAAACATTTATCTTTCGAAGATAGATGTGTTATCGAAGAATTTTTAAATCATAATTTTAATTTTACTAAGATTTCTAATAGATTACAGAAAAACAGAACTTGTATTTCTAAAGAGGTTTTAAAACATAGATTTTTAAGAGGTACTGCAAGTGCTGATCGTCCTTGTTGTTTTGAATCTAAACCTCCATATGTTTGTAATGGATGTGATAGATTTAATCACTGCAAAAGACAAAAATATTCCTATAGTTCTCATATTGCCTTTAACGAATATAAACAAACTCTTATTACTTCAAGAACTAATTTGAATATTACTAAAGAACAAATTGTTTCTATTAACGAAATAATTTCTCCTCTTATGATTTACAAAAATCATTCTGTTAATCAAGTTTACATTGAACACTCTGATTTATTACCTTTTTCTAAAACAACATTTTACAAATACATTGATTTAGGTATTTTAAACGTCTGAAATATTGATTTACCTCGTAAAGTTAAATGGAAATTAAAAAAAGAATATGATTACCACAAAGATAAAGTCGATACATCTATTAAAGTAGGCAGATTTTATACTGATTTTAAGGATTATATGGAATTTCACCCTAACGCTTCTATTGTTGAAATGGATACCGTTATTGGAACTCAAGGTGGCAAAGGTGGTAATTGTTTCCTTACTCTTTTATTTAGACAATTTAATTTCATGCTTATTTATTTAATGCCTTATAAAAAGTCTGTTTATGTTAATGAAATTTTTAATGATTTAAAAGCTTTATTAGGTATTGATGAATTCAAAAGACTTTTTGAAGTTATTTTAACTGATAATGGCACTGAATTCTCTGATCCTGAAAGTATTGAATTTGATATGAATACTGGTGAAAAAATTTGCTCTTTATTCTACTGTGATACTAATTGTTCTTGGCAAAAAGGTAGTATTGAAAAAAATCATGAATACATTAGATATATTTTACCTAAAGGAACTTCTTTTGCTTCTCTTACACAAGATGATTGTTATCTGATTGCTTCCCATATTAATTCTACTCCTAGATTATCTTTAAACAATCATTCTCCTTATGATTCTATTTTACTTTTTTTAGGTCAAAATAATATTGATAAATTAAAAATAAAAAAGATAGATTATAACGACATAGATCTATCTTATAGATTATTAAGAAAATAATAATCTAAATAACCACAATTTTAAGCCAAAATACACTTTTATTTTTTATTTTATAAACGAGACGTTACATCTTTTCAAAAAAAATTTATTAACTTCTCGTTCCTTTTGCGTGCTTTAATTTAACTTAAATCGTGTCTTATACTATCATATTTTTTCTAATTTTACAATTATTTTTTATAGAAAAACTCGGTTTCCCGAGACTTTATCTTTTAAATTATTATTTTTTTATTTTCGTGACGTTATCTTTTTATTTAACGAAAATGGTAAACCATAGACTTTATAAAAACTACTTTTTAAATAACAATTTATAAACTTCTTCAAAACTACTTACATAAAAAATATTTATATCACTTAAAATTTCTCTTGGAATATCGCTTTCATCTGCTTTGTTTTCCATAGGTATAAATATCGATTTTATTCCATTATTATATGCCGTAATAATTTTATCTTTAATTCTCGCTACTTTATTAATTCTTCCATACAAATCTAAATCACCTAAAAAGGCAAAACTAGAATCAACTTTTTTATTGTTAAATAAACTACATAAAGATATAGCAATGCCGAGTGATCCACTAGCACCATCTAATTTAAACTTATTCGTATTAAAATTAATATGTATTCCATTAGTGCTCTTTTTATAATCCATATAATTATTACTCTTTAAATAACTAATAACCACTTTAATAGAATCTCTAAGAGCATCACCAATGTTACCCGTTATATTAGAATCATACATCATCGGAACTACAATAGAAGAAACTTTAACAATCGCCCCACTCGTACTTGTAACACCAATTAAATTAACTTCTCCCACAATATTTTCTTTAAGTTCATATGAATATAATTTTTTACCAAGGATTTCCTCAAAATTTGGTAAACTACTAATATTATGGATAATCATAAATCTTATTACATTATCTAAATATCTTTCTAATTCTCTTAAACCGGGCTCTTTTGTATATCCTTTAATTAAATCAAGAATTTCTTCATCTGTAAAGCATATATCCTTAGCGTTATATTTCCCACAAATATTAGGAATTAAATAATCTCTAGCAATATTTTGCTTATCAAAAATCGTATAAGCAGGAATATTTAAGATTTCTAATCTATCCTTTAGTACTGGTGGAATTTCCTCATAATCATTAGCAGTTAAAATAAATAACACACTAGATAAATCAAACGGTTCCTCAATATAATTATCAATAAAATCTTTATTTTGATTACTATCCAAAATATCTAATAAAGTACTAGCCGGATCTCCTTTATAATCCTTAACCATCTTATCAACTTCATCAATTAATATAACAGGATTATTAGTTCCACATTTTATAATAGCATCAATTATTTTTCCTGGAGACGCCCCTAAATAAGTTCTTTTATGGCCAATTAACTCTGAAGAATCATTTAAGCCCCCTACACTAATTTTATAAAACTCTCTTTTTAAACTTTGTGCGATAGACTTAGCAATGGTACTTTTTCCAACACCTGGCGGTCCAATTAAACAGATAATCGGATTATCTAACTTTTTATTTTTATCTTTTAAAAGTGCATACTCAATTATTCTTCTTTTAACATTATCTAATTTGTAATGACTTTTATTTAAAACATTAGCAATTTTTTCTTCTTTGTTTTCTTCTTTACTAGATATACCAAATGGTAAAGACAAAACTGTATCTAAATAAGTCCTAATCACACTAAGTTCGGGATTATTTGAAGATGTATATTCATATTTTTTTAATTCATTAAATAATTTTTTACGAGTTTTATCATTCACTTTTAAAGCATCAATTTTTAATTTATAATCATCAATTTCTTCTTCTTTAGTAGACTTAACTCCCAGTTCCTCATTTAATTTTTGAATTTTCGTTTTAATAAGGAATTCTTTTTGTTCTTGCTCCATTGTTTGTCTTATTTCGTTATCAATTTTATTATTAAGTTCAAGAACTTCCAGTTCCACATTAATATCTTTAATCAGCATTTTCGCTCTAATTGTTTCATTAAATTCGTTCATGTAATTAATGGTTTTCTCTAAAGGAAAATGCATAAAGTTTAAAGCTAAATCCGTTACTTCATCTAAATTCTTAGCATTATTTAACTTTGATATAATACTATTTGATACATCACTAGCGAGTTCCACATATCTAGAAATTAAACTAGTTATTTTTTTTCTTAAAGCTAAATTTATTGAATCTTCTTCTTTTTCTATATAAATTCTTTTAATATTTGCAATCAATACATTTTTATCTTTTTTATGATTCGCATAATTATTTATTTTTACTCTGTTAAGTCCTTTTAAAATAATACGATAATTTTTATTAGGTAAAATAACACAAGATTTAATAAGGGCCAAAACCCCCACTAAAGGTAAATCCGATACCGTTGGTGATTCTTCTATTAAATTATTAGGTAAAATCACCACTACTTTTTTATCATATTCGATGTTTGCTAAATCAATTATTTTTTGGCTTAATTCATTACTAAGCTCTAAACGTACTTCTTGAAAGGGCAAAAGGGATAGTTTCTTAAGTAGTAATACTGGTAGATTTTTATCCATAATGCACCTCCAAATATGCCTTTTATTATATATTTTCTAAATCTGTTTGTAAAGAGAATCCTAGAAAAAATCATAAAAAAATTCAAATTATTTAAAATTCGAATTTTTAATTTATTACACTCTTTTAGCAACTAAAGTTAAATAATTGCCCCTAGTTAATATACAAGTCTGTAAAACCAAAATATTATCATTCCAAGTAAGAGATTCTTTTGTATCATATAAAGCATCTTCTCTTAAAATTTTAATATGATTATTCCACGCTTTAATATCATTAAAATTCATATTCATATGCTCTGTTGATTTACTCTTTTTAACAATAACAATTTTATATTCTCTTACGCCATCTTTAGTTGTAATATAAACCGTATTATTATTTTTAGCAAATTCTTTATCCTGAAACTTTAAAAGTTCCTTAAAAGGCACATACGTTTTGTTATAATTATGACCATATATATTTACCTGTCTATCATCTAAATTATTACGATAGTCCATAAATATAGCGCCAATTTTACTCTCTTCTTTGGAAAGTGTGTGTTTTAAATAATATTTATTATCGGTTGTTTTTACAAAAGCCTGATTAAGATTAGTCCCTGGTATATTAATTATTCCCATTATATCTTCGTTGTTGTATTCTTCTTGAAGTTTTTTAATTTCTTTTTCATAATCATTAATGTTTTCTTTTTCTACTTGTCCTTCTAAAGCCAAAATAGCATCCCTTTGATCTTCTTTATAATTATAATATATCCCTAAAGAAGAACATATTAAACCACATAAACAAAAACAAATTAAAACATTATAAATAATTTTCTTTTTCATATATAACCCCCATTAATATATGATAAATTCCCCTTGTTTCGGGTTGTTATGATACCATATTTGCTCTTAAAAGTCAAACCGTTCCTAAAGTAAAAAAACTTAAACTATCGTAAATAAGTTTAAGTCTTCATCAGTTAAATTAATATTTTCATCATTAACATATAAATGAGCAAGAACATCACCTTTAAAAACATTATCGCCTGTTTGTTTTAATAATTTAATGCCAACACTATAATCGATTTTACTATCCTTATTCGTTCTACCTGCTCCTAGTTTTAATGAAAGCTGACCACACTTTAAAGCACTTATATGTTTTATAACTCCTGTTTTATTACTTCTTATTGCAAAAATTTTATCAGATATTTTTAATTTAGATAAATTACCTCCTTGATAACTAATCCACTTTTTAAAAGCCTCATATGCTTCTCCGTTTTTTAATACCCTATTTGTTTCCATTTTCGCTTCAATTACTGATATATCTTTACTCATCGATACTAAAGTTGAAGCAATTTCAATAGCAACATCCGCAAGTTTACATGATTTACCTTTTAAAACATCTATAACTTCATAAACTTCTAAAGCATTACCGATTGCTGATGAAAGTGGTTCATCCATCGGCGTTATAAGGGTTTTAACTTTTACATTAAAGCTTTCACCAATCTTAATTAACCAATCAGATAAAGCATTAGCATCTTCTCTTGTTTTAATTAGTGCGCCTTCGCCACATTTAATATCAATAACAATATTTTTAGCCCCACACGCTATTTTTTTACTCATTATTGATGAAGCAATTAAAGAAATTGACTCGGTTGTTCCCGTTACATCTCTTAAAGCATAAATAACTTTATCAAGAGGAACTAAATTATCAGTTTGACTCCCAACCGCAATATTAACTTTATTTAAACAATTTTGATAGTCTTCTTTTGTTAAATCAATATGATATCCTGGAATACTTAAAAGTTTATCAACTGTGCCTCCGGTAATTCCTAAACCTCTGCCACTCATTTTTGCCATCTTAACTCCTAGAGCTGACAAAATAGGGGCAATTACTAAAGTTACTGTATCTCCTATTCCACCAGTTGAATGTTTATCACAAATATTATCACCAAAATTATAAGTTTCTCCACTATCAATAAAGATTTTTGTAAGGTTTATTGTCTCTTCAAAATTCATTTTATTTAAAGTAATTGCCATTAAAAGAGCACTCATTTGATAATCAGGAATTTCTTTATTCAAAAAACCATTAAAAGTATATTTTAGTTCCTCAAAAGTAAGTGTTTCTTTGTTTCTCTTTTTTTCAATTATTTCAACAATATTCATACATCCACCTTTATTCTTATAATAAGAATACCACAAACTTAAAAATACTTCAAATAGAAAATAAAAAGAGCTAGGCTCTTTTATAACTCATAACTTATTGTTTTATTCTTAACATTTTCTTTTACTTTAGAGATAAATTCATCTAAATCCATAGTAATACTTTCATTAGAACCATGAATACGATAAGTAATTGTTTTGCTATCTTTTTCTTTATCACCTAATACTAAAGTAAATGGTATTTTTTTCGTTTGACTTTCTCTCATTTTATATGATAGTTTTTCATTTCTTTCATCAAGTTCTGCTCTAAAGCCAGCCTCATTTAATTTAGCAAATACTTCTTTAGCGTACTCTAAATGATATTCATTATTAACAGGAATAACATTCATTTGTACTGGAGCAAGCCATAAAGGAAAAGCTCCTGCAAAGTGTTCAATTAAAATGCCAATAAATCTTTCAATTGAACCAAATATAACTCTATGAAGCATAATAGGTCTTTTCTTAGTTCCATCTGCATCAACATAACTTAAATCAAATCTTTCAGGTAAATTAGCATCTAACTGAATTGTGCCACATTGCCATACTCTTCCTAAAGAATCTTTAATATGGAAATCTAATTTTGGCCCATAGAACGCACCATCACCAGGATTTATCTTACAATCATGACCTGCTTCATGGCAAGCTTTTTCTAATATTGCTTCACTTTTATTCCAACTTTCAATTGTTCCAATAAACTTATCTTCTGGTCTTGTAGAAAGTTCTATTTCATAAGTTAAACCAAAAATCTTATATATACGATCTATAAATGCAATTAATCTAATTATTTCGCTTTCAATTTGATCTTCCCTCATAAAGATATGTGCATCATCTTGAGTAAATGTTCTAACTCTAAATAAACCATTTAAAGCGCCACTTGCTTCATGACGATGAACTTGTCCAAGTTCTCCACATCTAATAGGTAAATCCTTATAAGAATGTAAAGAATTTTTATAAACAAGCATTCCCCCTGGGCAGTTCATTGGTTTTATAGCAAACTCGTTATCATCAATCATCGATGTATACATATTTTCTCTATAATTTGCCCAGTGTCCAGACACTTCCCATAATTCTTTAGAAAGCATTATCGGTGTTTTTATAAATACATAACCTTCTTTAGTATGTTCTTCATACCAGAAACTTTCTAAAATATTTCTTAAAATCATTCCTTTTGGTAAAAAGAATGGAAAACCAGGACCATATTCACTAATCATAAATAATTCTAATTCTTTACCTAGTTTTTTATGATCTCTTTTTTTAGCTTCTTCTAATGATTTTAAATGTTCTTCTAATTCTTCTGGAGTTTCAAAACATACCCCATATATTCTTTGTAAAACTTTATTATTCGCATCACCCTTCCAGTAAGCACCACTTACCTTTAAAAGTTTAAAGTTCTTTAAAAGTTTAGTACTTTCTACATGAGGTCCACGACATAAATCTGTAAAATCACCTTGTGTATACATAGAAATAACTGTATTTTCTTCATCCATACGACTTATTAAATCAATTTTATAAGGGTCATCCTTAAATTTTTCTAAGGCTTCATCTTTAGTTATTTCTTCTCTTATAATTCTTTTGCCATCTTTAGCAATTTTTTTCATTTCTTTTTCAATTTGTGGTAAATCTTCATTAGTTAATGTTTTATCCCCTAAATCAATATCATAATAAAAACCATCTTCAATAACCGGTCCCACCCAAAATTTTGCTTCTGGATATAAATGTTTTACTGCTTGTGCAAGTAAATGAGCACATGAGTGATTTAATTTACTTAAATTTTCATTTTCCTTAATGTTTATCATTTTATACTCCTCCTTTTAAAATAAAAAAGAACAGCACCAAGGAGTGATTTTACTCACGGTACCATCCTTTTATTACTCTTCCTTGATAACGCATTATATGCGGATATTATTAATATCTCTAAAAGGTAGTAACTTATAGATATCATATTCATTTCCATCAACCATGAACTTTCTATAAATGAATTTCTATAAATCTCGTCCTTTATCACAGATTTCGCATTTATCTTAGCACTTTTTTGCGTCTATTTCAAGTACATACTAACATTGTACTTGAAATTATTTCTAATAAATAAAAGAAATTTATTAATGCTTGTCACTTTAAAAATTAAATGATGTGTGCTATCATAATTATATGAATAATAAGATAGTATTTAAAATAATTAAAAATATACTTTCGGTTTCTTTATACAAAAAAGAATTACCTTACGAAAATTTAAATAATACTAATGTCATAGATACCAAAGAAATAATCTTTAGTGAAGATTATATAAACGAAAATATTGACTTAGTATCATCTTTTTTAAATGTCATAATTATTAAAAGAGAAGTAACAAAAGTTATCATAAAAGAAATTGATTTAGGTATTATAACTTTAAATATTATTAATAAAATTCCTAATATCAAAGAGTTAGTGATTAAAGATGACAAGACAGTAACATATAGTTTATTTTTAAAACTACTTGAAAATAAATATTTAACTAGCATTGATATTTATGATATTCCACCCTACTTATTAGAAAGATTAGATCTTAACTCTAAATTATCTATAAATGTCCGTAGCGAAATATTATTTATTAGTAATTTTATGACTGATAATAGTTTAAATACTTATAGTGACATATATTATAAAAAGAAAGTTATTATTAATAAATTTGAAGATAATGATTATTTAGATTTTAAAAGTTTCTTAGAAATAAATGACAAATTAAAAATTATCGAATTTAATTATCTTGATTCTAAATCATTTAATTATATTATGGATTTAATTATTAAATTAAATAAAGAAAGTATTAAAATTATTTTAAATGAAGGAAATATTAATATTAATACTATCTTAGAAATTGTTAGTGCTTATAAGAAAAATAAAGAATTATTATTAAATTCTAAAGATATTACTTTTAAAATTAATTATAGTGATAAATATAAAAAAGATAATATGTTTAAACAAATTAATTTTACTTTTATTAAGGTTTCTTTAATTAGTATTATTTTAGTTGTTTCTTTAATGATTTCTATTAATTTTTATCGTAATTTAAAGGATACTGAAAAATATGAAGATATTGAAAAGAACCTTAATAGTATTATAAAGGAAGCACAAAGTGAGCAAATTGATGATTATCACGAACCAGAAATTATTGTTCCTAATGAAAATGATCGCGATAAACTTACTACAACAACTACTACTTCTTTATATGATATAAAATATGAAAAGGTTTTCGATAAATTATTAGAAATTAATAATGACACCGTAGGCTGGCTTACGGTAAATAATACCAATATAGATTATCCTGTTGTTAAAGCAAATGATAATGATTATTATTTAAATCGTGATTATTATAAAAATAAAAATCGCCATGGCTGGATATTTATTGACTATCGTAATAGTATTGAAGAATTATCTAAAAACACTATTATTTATGGTCATAATCTTACCAATCAAAAAATGTTTGGAACACTAAGATATGCTTTAAATAGTGGTTGGTATAAAAAATCTAGCAATCAAATAATAACTTTTAATACTTTAAATGAAAATATCAGATGGCAAATATTTTCTATTTATAAAATTCCTGTTACAACTGATTATTTATATACTGATTTTTCTAATGATGATGAATTTATAGAATTTGTAAATCAAATGAAATCTCGTAGTATATATGACTTTAATGTAGATATTTCTAAAGACGATAACATCTTAACTTTATCTACTTGCTCTAATGGTCATGATCAAAGATTAGTAATTCATGCCAAAAAAATAAAGGAAAGCTAATTTGATTGTTAGCTTTCCTTTTTATTATTCTTCATCTGTTCAAGTAATTTTCGTAGTTCTTTATATTCTTCTAAAGTAAACATATCTTCTTTATCTTTTTCAACAACCACATATTCAATTTTAGGTTCCGGAATTAATTCTTCTTTTCTTAGTTCTTCAATTGTTTTTGGTAGTTCCGGTTCTTCATAAAAATTATCCGTTACTGTATTTACTACATTATTTTTAGGATCATTTTTATGTATTATTTTATTTATAATCTTATAAAGTAAAAGCCCTACTACCCAAATAATAAATATTCCCATAGATAATTCAAAAAGAACCATTAAATTTTCATTTGAATAGATACTGATTTTGTTAGATAAATCTATATTTTTTTTAGAAATCTCATCCAAAATCATAAAGAATAAAAAATTATTAACAAAAAATGCACTTAAATTTATTACTTTAATTTTTTTATTTATTTCTTTATTAAATAATGAAAATAAAATTATAATGAGACTTATTAGAAGCATCAAAATATATTCTAAAACACTCGGAAAATATACTATCGCTACAATATTTTTAGCAATTATATCAAAAACATTAAATAATGAATCAAAATAATTTTGAAGTAAAAGAATAATCATTATTAAACTTAAGCCTAAATAAATTATTTTAACCTTTTTACTTTTTTTAGAAATAAAGAAATAATCGACAAACATTAAAGCAAACCCAATTAACAAGATTAAAAAAAGAGGCGAAGAAAATATCAGATTAAAAGTTGTTTTAATCTTTTCCCATAGAGAAAACTCTACCATTTTCTATCACCTCTTATTCCCTTTTTATTCTATAAATATTAATCAGTTAATTCACAAATATAAACTGTCTGTGTTGTTTTATCATTCTTAGTACATGTTATCAAAGTAAGCGTTGTTTTATTTTTATTTCTTCTAATTCCAATATCTCCATCTTTTACATCTGTATAAATATCTGTAACTTTATAATGATAATCCTTATTATTATAATTAACATAAACATCATCATTTAACTCTAACTTATATAAATTTTTAAAGAAAGATATTGAACTAGTACCTGAATGTGATGCTAATATTAAATTACCATTAACTTTATCAGGATAACTAGAAGATGGATGAACATATATATTTTTATTTACCTTATTATACTTCGAGTTAATATCTGTAAATCCTCTTTGTAAATTTATTTTAGGTATATTTAGATATCCTACATAAATATTTTTATTATCACTTGTTGTTACTTTTGTAGTTGTAGTTGTTGTTTTCGTAGTTGTAACTGGTGTTACTGGTTCATCTATAACTGTATTGTTATTATTGTCAATCGGTTTAACACTAATATCTTTTGTTTTCACATTATCAACTGGTTCATCAGATTCAATAAGCGAACCTATCTCTTCATAATATTTTTCGTTCATATCATCAAATACTTCATATTTTTTAGTATTGTAATATGTACTGCCTAGTATACAAACACCAACAAATATTATTAATACAAAAATTGTAACTCTAACATTTCTTTTCATTTCTATATAGTGCGATTGCACCACCTAGAATAACTAAAGAACCTACTACATAAGTTAATGTACTTGATAATCCTGTAGGTGGAACAACAATAACTTCTTCCGGTTTATTATACATAATTACGCCATTTCCACTTACATATTCTCCATTACTATTTTTTATAAATAACTTACCGTTTTCATCAATTTTAAAGCTAATTGGAGTAGTATTAAGAACATAACCATTTGGAGCCTCTACTTCTTCTAAAGTATACTC
>CAKOOC010000006.1 GCA_934098375.1 uncultured Bacilli bacterium | reverse complement strand
AATTTATAGTCTTTACTAGCATTATTTTCTAAGCCATCATTTCTAAATATATATGTTTTCTTATTATTATATACTTCTCCTGCAACTCTATCAGTTAAAAGAACTGGTTCTCCCGTATCATTCGCAAGAGAAAATACCGTCTTGACATATTTATCTTCTAAGGTATTATCCTTGTTTATAGCTAAACCTACTGAGTATTCTACATATGTTCCACACTTATTGGTTAAGGTAAAAGAATATGGGGTGTTTTTACTTCCTCTTTCATCGGTCATGGGATAAGTGTTTAACAAACTAATAACATTCTTTTGATTAGAAAATTCCAATTCTAAGCATTTTAATGTTTCAATTGTATTAGTTCCTTCTTGCGTAGTTGTTGTTGTAAAGATGGCATACGTTGTTCCCGTCACAGTAATGATCCCAATCACAATCAAAATTATATATATTATTTTCCTTTTATATAGAAAACTTCTCATTTAAAATCACCCGATATTTTCTATATAATTGTACTAATAACCCCCCCCCATGTCAAGTTAATATGCACATACAAAAAAGTCTATGGTATTAACCATCAAAAGTGGCTGCCCATAGACTTTTTATTTTATGTTTTAAAAATTAATTCGTGGAAACAAACGTAATTTTAGCATACCCATTATATTGTTTCGCACAATTTTCTGTTGCGGTAGCATTTGTACATGTTGTAGATACTGTTTTAGTTGCCTCTTCAGTAGATGTTTCACAGTTATAACAATACATTACTTTATTATATAGTCTTGAGTTTCCAATGTAACCAGAGCCACCTCCACCTGGCGCATGGTATCCATAACTGCCGCCATAATATCCTCCACCGCCACCAGCAGAATCATAATATTTGTTTGTAACACTATTACCAAATTGCGTATAATTACCACCTAAACCAAAAGCAGGAGCAGACGGTATAATATCAACCTCATAAGACCCTGGATTTAATCCATCTACACTACATAGTGTATAATCACCTGGCCCTGTTTGTGTGCCACCATTGCCATAAGCATAACATGTAGTTGAACCCGCAATACCAGAGCCACCTTTATAACCACCTCCAGGACCACCTGTACCAGAATAATTAGGACTCGAATTATGAGTAGAACCACCACCACCGCCGCCAGAGACAATTAAAATTTTTGAAATAGAATTAGATAGTGAATCAAGCTTCCCTGAAACAGTGGCAATATGAGTAGCACCGCCTCCACCAGCATGAGAACTGTTACTTGTAAAGAAACAAGCATAGCCACCACCATTATAACCAGTATCACTAGTCGGTGTAGCATCAACTGTACTTTGGCCAGCTCCACCAACTTGAACATATAGATTTTCATTTTTACTAATATTAATATATCCAGTTGAATATCCTCCAGACCCACCAGGATTATTTGTTGATGAATATGTTGCATATCCACCTCCTGCACCCCATGTTTCTAATTTATATATTCCATTATAAAGTGTGATAAATGTTTGTTCTGATCCAGTAAAATCAAAATTCCATGTTTGCTGCCATAACGCTTTTATACTTACATTATTTTTACCAAATGTAAATTTATTATCAGTTATAACAATATCACCAGATATTACTTCCCATCCAGCAAAGATTGAATTTGTTTTTGTAACATTGGCTAGTTCTAATTCATCGCCTTCATAATAATTATCATTAAATGACTGCGCTGTACTACCACCATTTAAATCTACGGTTAATATTACTTGTTTTTTCCATGTTGCCTCTATTACAACGCTTTCGGTATTTATGGTTAAGGTGTTGCCATCTAGTGCGCCATCACCACTAGTTATCTTCCAACCACCAAATTTATATCCTTCTTTGGTTGGCTCAATTAAAGTTACTTTTTCACCACTTCCATAAAAATCATTAATAGTTTGGGTAGTACTTCCGCCATTTAATTCTAATGTTAGAGTTAATCCTCCTTGGTAGTATGCTTTTAGAGAAATATTTTCTTTACCTATGGTCAAATAATTATTTTCATCTAAAGTGGCATCTCCTTTTGTTACTTCCCATTTTGTAAAGTGATATCCCGCTTTTGCTGGTACTGGTAATTTTATCCTCATGCCTTCTCTATAGATTTCGTTTAATTCTTGTAGTAAATTACCTCCATCAAGTTCAACTGTTATTGTTTTTTGACCTTCATTTTTTATTGGTTTGGTATTAATAATAATGTTTCCTAAAAAACTTTTTTGCATCTCAGAATCACTAGCTGTTCCATCTATCCATAAAACTAATTTATAATCTTTACTAGCATTATTTTCTAGTCCATCATTTCTAAAGATATAAGACTTTTTACTATTATATACTTCTCCTACAACTCTATCAGTTAAAAGAATCGGTTCTCCAGTATCACCAGCAAGTGAAAATATCGTTTTAACATATTTATCTTCTAAGGTATTATCCTTGTTTATTGCTAGTCCGATAGAGTACTCTACATATGTTCCACACTTATTGGTTAAGGTAAAAGAATATGGGGTGTTTTTACTTCCTCTTTCATCGGTCATGGGATAAGTGTTTAACAAACTAATAATATTCTTTTGATTAGAAAATTCTAATTCCAAACACTTTAATGTTTCAATTGTATTAGTTCCTTCTTGCGTAGTTGTTGTTGTAAAAATTGCATACGTTGTTCCCGTCACTGTTATGATTCCAATCACGATCAGAATTGTATATATTATTTTTCTTTTATATAAAAAGTTTCTCACTTTAAAATCACCCGATATTTTCTATATAATTGTACTAATAACCCCCCCCATGTCAAGTTAATATAGTACATGTAAAAGGTCTATGATATTAACCACAGACCGATTTTAAGTATTAATTCAAATATACAACTATGCCTGATGGTTACGAATTATTATGATGCCTGAGCCACCATTTCCACCGGAATATTTCCATTTAGTGGGAGCAAAACCAGCGCCGCCTCCGCCGCCACCGGTATTAGCGGCACCAGAACTTGCGCTAAAACCGCCAGTTGCTTCATCACCATTATTGTCACCACGGCCTCCAGTGCCACCGCCACCGGCACCACCAGCGCCTCCATAATATCCGCCACTCCAAGTCTGAGCACTTCCGCCACCGCCACCGCCAGCGTATCTTCCATATTTTGTTTCGTTATCCCATGGAATAGTGGAAACTCCTGCACCTTTTCCTGCTGAAGCCTTAGTACCATCACCGCCACTAGCGCCACCATTGCCACCATTCGTTCCGCCAGGTTTTCCGCTATCTAAATTGTTCCAACCGGCAGTGCCTCCACCAGAGCCACCATCTCCACCGGAACCATTTCCATATTGACATTGATTATTAAAAGAATGTCCGCCACCTTTACCACCGGCGGCTGATGTCCCAAATAATGATGTAGTCCCACCTGTGCCACCAATGCTGCCAGCTACTGATTTGCCACCTTCGCCAATTACAGCAGCATATTCGGTATCTTTTGCAGCGGTATATGTAAAACTTTTTACATAACCACCACCACCACCGCCGGCGCCCATAGGCGAACAATTCCATGACCCTGCGCCGCCGCCGCCAACTAAGAATATATCTAAGTTGTATGTGGCTGGGTCTATCATTTTAAATGTACCACTTTGGAAAAATTTTATAAACCAGTTGCCATCACCTTCATCAGTTATTTTTACATAAGCTTCATCTCTTGATTTATCTTCCCCATTTACTAAATATTGAAAAGCTGGTATTGGTGAATCTGTCTCATTAAATCTTGCTTTACAGACAGTATTACCTATTGCTTTTGTTACATTTACTTCCCATCTTTGACCATTCCAGTATCCATCTGCTTTTGTTACATTTGATTCATCACCATTTTTATCATAACAAGTTAATCTTAATACGAAGTTTCCATTTGAAGGAAAGTCATAACTTTCTACTTCTTCTCCATTTGTATAAGCTATAGTCGTTTGAATTTCTACTTGAGCACTATCAGGATTTTTAAATTCATCTTCTATTAAATTATAACCAGCTCCTAAAGTTTTTAATTCATTATGAATATACCCAGCATTCATAGTAAGCTCTAAATAAGCATCTTCTAAAGTACTATTATTTGTATATATTGTAATTATTTTTGTATCTGTAGCGCCTATTTCACCTTCTACTGGATTAGGTGAATCATATGAATAAGCAATTTTTACTCCTTTAGGTAGACTATCAGCATAAGTACATGTATTAGTTTTTTTATCATAACTTGCGCACACCTTATAATTTAATTCATATTTTGATGCATATTTATTTTGTGCTGTTATAGACACATAATATCTTTGAGTTGTACTGGCTTTTACTCTTATTATACGATCATTATATATATCGCTTTTTAAATCAGGGAAATCCTTATTTACTTCAAATAAATAATTCATATCGCCAATAGTAATATTAGTTCCATTAAAATTGTTATTTCTTACTAAATAACTAAAGGTTACATTTAATGCTAAACAAAGAAGCACTAAAACCATGCAAAAAGTTAAGTATAAAACTCTTTTATTATTTTTAATTTTATTAAATAAATTTTTCATTTTTAATATTACCTCTTTCTAAATACTCATTTAGATTTAGATATAATGATATTAACGTTATGTATTTTGGCAATTTGTAATAAAGTATCCATAGTACAGTGTCTTGCCCCAGATTCTAGCGATTGAATACTACGCTCGCTGCGATTTATTGAACTGCCAAATTCTTTTTGAGTAAGTCCAGTCCATTCACGAATAATTTTTAATATCTCTTCTGTTGTATATTTGGTGGCATCAATTTTCACTACTTCTACACCCACTTATCATTATTTACTAGTATGGGTAAATTATATCTTAATTATTCATATAAAAGCGAAAACCCACACGTCTTGTGTGGGTTAAAATTGTTATATTTTGTCAAAAAACTTACGAGTAAAATTCGTAAGTTTATCTTGAATACCAATAAGTATATTTATTTGGTAATTTTAATATTTTTTTTGGATCTAATGTTTTAGCTAGGAAGGTACTATAACTTGAATATGTACTTCCATACCATCCTTCAGCAATTGTAAAGTGTAAGTGAGCACCGGTTGAGCAACTTTCCCAACTTTGAGTTTTGCTTCCACCACCAACAAGACCAATTACGGTGTTACTAGTAACAGAGTCACCTACTTTAACATTAATACTAAGTAGGTGTAAATATGCCGTTGTATATTTTTTTCCATTAATAGTGTGATAAATATATACTTGTTTGCCTCCGCAAGTTTTTTTAGAGGTATTACTTATTATCATACCTACTTTACCATTTGCTGAGGCGTATACATTGGTACCTTCTTTATTACCACCAATATCAGTACCTGAATGGAATTTGGAATAACCATATATTGGGTGGATACGATAACCAAAATAACTAGTAATAGTTCCTTTAACTAATGGTTTCCTAAAACCGGTATCACCTTTTACATTTACACAGGCATCTAAATTTTCATTTTCTTTACATCCTAAGTTAGTATAATATTTGATTAATTCACTCGTAGCGTCTATTTCATCTTGAATATCCATAGTAATTTCAGTTATTTCGGATAAATTATTATTTAATGAAGTAATACTTTTTTCTAAGGAAGCTATATTATTATTTAATTCAATTTCTTTAGCTTCTAAATCTTTTTGCAATTCTTCATTTTTTGTTATTTTTTCTTTCCATGAATCAATTTGAGCATCTTTAAAATCTATTAATTGTTCTAAGATGCCATAACGATATATTAAGTCAGCATAACTAGTAGCGTTAAATAAGTATTCTAAGTAAATATTATCACTTTTAGATTGCTGATATTGATTTAAAAGTTCTTTAATTGATTCTTTACCTTTAGAAATATCAAAAGTTAACTCTTCAATTTCTTTTTTGGCTGTTTCTATTTTATTACGTCCTTCATCGATGGCGTTTTTAGAATTATAGATATTATTCTGAGCGGAATTTATTTGTGATTTAGTGTTTCTCTTTTTAGCATCTTGTGCATTTTTTTGTTTTTTTAAATTATTTAAAGCGGTTCTAAGTTCAGCAAGGGTTTTTGCATCAGAAGATGCGTTTACAAAACTAACACTACTAAACATAATAATTAAAGCAAATATAATAATCTTAATTTTTCTCATATTGTTAAGTACTTTCTAACCGCTTTTACTGAGGCTAACATGCCAACCACGGTGCCAATTAAAGCTAAATACAATGATATTCTATAGATAATAGTTCCGGGAGTTGATAATTTAATTAGGCTCATAAAATTAGACGGTGATGAAATGGTTAATTCATTATAAGCAAAGGTATAACCAAATATCGTTATTAGAATGGGAATAATAGAACCAAATAGTCCGATTAGAAATCCTTCAATTAAAAATGGTAATTTTATAACGGTATTGCTAGTACCTACTAGTCTCATAATATCTATTTCATTTTTACGGCTAAAGATAGTTATTTTGATAGTGTTATTTATTAAGAAGGTGGTAACTAAGATTAGTCCGATAACTAAAATGATAGTTCCTTTTCTTACAACATCAAATACTTTAATCATATAGTTAACACTATCTTTACCATATTTTACTTTTTCAACTTTATCTAAATTCTTAATGGTAGTAGCTGTTTCATTAATATCTTTAATGTCTTCAACTTCAATAACGTAAGAATCCTGAAAAGGATTTTCATCATCACCAAAAGCACCAATTAATTTAGAAAAATCATCATTTTCTTTTTGAATTTCTTCTTTGGATTCTTCTTTGGATTTAAAAACGACATTTTTGACATTATCAATTTTTTTAAGTTTATCAGTCAAAGCTGTTAATTCTTCATTCGTAGCTGATTTATCAATGAATACAGAAATAGTCATTTCTTTTTCAATATCTTTGGTAATATTATTTACATTATAGGAGATTAAAAAACCAATGGCTACTAATACTAAAGTAATTATTGTACAAGTTATAGAGGCCATACTTAGAGAAAAGTTACGAATGATACTTTTTCCAGCATTAGCAATACTTCTACCAATTATTCTAAATATTCTCATTTACTTTATAACTTCCTTTCAAGTAATCGCCATCTATGATTCCATCTTTGACAACTACTACTCTTTTCTTCATGCGATTTACGATATCTTTATCATGAGTGGCCATCACAACAGTTGTGCCTAGTTCTTTATTGATTTTGTCGATGACATCCATAATTTCTTTTGAGGTGTCAGGATCTAGGTTACCAGTTGGTTCATCACAAAGTAATAATTTTGGCTTGTTTACTATAGCTCTTGCTATACATACTCTTTGCTGCTCACCACCAGATAATTCATGAGGAAAGCTTCTAGTTTTATCTGATAAGCCTACCTGCTCTAAGGCAGATAATACAAGGGGTCTAATTTCTTTAGATGATAGGCCGTAGCTTTCTAAAGGATATGCAACATTTTCATATGCTGTAAGTTTTGGTAATAATTTATAGTCTTGAAATACGATGCCAATTTTTCTTCTTAATTTATAAATTTTACTATTTCTTAGTTTAACTACATTTACACCACCGACGGTAACACTTCCTTTAGTGGGTTTTTCTTCACGATATAAAAGTTTAATAAGAGTGGATTTCCCACTAGCAGTGTGACCGATAACAAAAACAAAATCGCCTTTTTTGATGCGAAGATTAACTCCAGCTAAAGCGGTTACACCATTTTTATAAACTTTATATGTATCTTTAAATTCTATAAATTCCATTATTACATACCACCTTATAATTTTGATTATATCATAAAATCAATTTATTTTTTTACCAATAGATGGATTTGACAATTTTTAGGAAGTATTTTACATTGGCAAATATAACATTTATTTTTTATTGTTAGGTAAAAACTTTCATCTGTTTGTTTTATTGAACCTCCTATTTTATAATTTTAGCAGGAACATTTGATGTTGGTGTCCTCTTCCACTCCTTGAGAAAGAAAGGAAGGATACAATGAAAAAAAGAACTTTTATAATAAAAGTCCTTCGCCTTAATGCTATCATTTTATTACTCCTTACCTTATTAGTAATAGCAATAAAAATATGACACTCTTTCAACTCTGATGGAGTGCCAATACTAAGTTTTTAGAGGCGGCATTCACTTGCAGAATCGAATGTTCCTCTTTTTTATTTTATCAAGAATCCTTGCTTGCATACTAATAGTAGCAAGAAATATTGTTATTGTCAAAACTAACACTATATAATAATTAAAATCATTAAAAAATCCCTAAAATAAAGGGATTAATTTCAAAGTGGTGTCTCCGACGTGATTCGAACACGTGACCCTACGCTTAGAAGGCGTATGCTCTATCCAGCTGAGCTACGGAGACAAATCAACTGAACAAATTGATTATATAATATTTTCTCATGATATTCAAGAAGATTTTTTTAAAATTTAAAATATATCCATATATTTTTGGTATTTAGTAATTAAACCTGTATGATTTTTAGTAAATGATGGTTTTATTTGAAAAATACCAGGGTATGAATTACCTTCTATAATAACTGGTCCATCATTAGTTATGGCAACGTCCCAACCGACATACCTAACTTTTGGAACTAGTTTTGATGCTTCTTTTACCATTTGACATGCTTCTTCATACATAGGAACAGTAAAGCCAGTTATTTCGGCTTTAGTTAAAGGGTGCACGCTATAGTAATGATCTTCTTGATCGATTGCAGGAGCGATAATTTTACCTTCTTCATTTAAAAAGGTATACATGCTTCCACTACTAAAATTATCAGTTACTCCCCCATTACCAATTTTAAAGATGCTATTTAAAATAACAACATCATTTTGGTCAGTAATAAATGTAAATAGTCTTAAAGTGTTAACAGAATCTTTATATAATTTATTTATTTCATCATGTTGTTTAATACATTCTTCACATAAAGTGCTTTTAGATGCTAAAATATTTTCATATAAGGCATCTTTATCGGTATCTTTATCTATTACATATTTAGTTATTCCATGTCCGCCAGAACCATCTACCGGCTTACAGATAATTTCCGTATGCTTATTTATAAATTTTATAAATTCTACTTTATTATTTTCGTTTAGGACAATATAATCTCGTTTTAAGTATTCTTTAAATATGCCGTTAAAGATTTCTTTGTTATCAAATTTATAAAATTCTTTAGGGTCATTATAAGTTTTAATTATTAAGTTATTTTTGGTACGAGTTAAATATGTTTTTCTTTCTTCACGAGTTAAATTATAGAATTCAAATTCTTGATAGTCGTAGTAACCAGCGCCGTATTTAATGCCACAATAAATAATATCTATTAAAATAAAAAGAGATAGTTTATGGGTTTTTTTAGCAATTTTTTTGGCAATTTTAAACATATTTTTAATGTTTAAGGATTTTAGACATTTTAAAATATATTTTAGTTTATTCATGATAACCACCAAATTAATATTAGCATAGTTTGTTAACTAAATAAAGCCTTTAAAAGTTTAATTAAGTAACCTACTCCATCATTAAGAATTGTATCAATAGAGTTACTGATGGTGTAGCCAATTTTTGATGATAAACTTTTATAGTCATCATCATGAACTTCGATGTAGTCTTTGATATCGACATTTTTACCACTTGCTACATCTTCTTCAAATGCTTTAATAGCGTCTTTAGTTAAAGCGGTTTTGCTTGAGATTTTCTTTTCATAATAACCAGTTGAAGAGGCAAAATATAATAAGCCAAATATAATTATTAAAAGGGTAAAAATAAATTTAAATCTTTTTTTAGCCTTGCTTGGTTTGGGTTCCATTAAATACCTCCGATTATATGGGCAAAGGCATCTGCTAGAGCCATAACACTGTTATTAACTTCTGCAATAGTGTTTTCAGGTCCCCCTATTTCAACTAGTAAAGTGTGCTCATGAAAATTTTGATTGTATTCACTTCTTTTACCATAAAAAACATCACGCATTAAACCTTCATAATTATTTTTTAAATATTCGTTTAATTTTAAGGCCAGAGATTCATTTTTTTCGTAGTTTTCATGATTCATGCCAACAACAAACATCATTTTTGCGTATTTTTTATCATTTATAGTAGTGGTTAAAGATAAACTATCACGGTGTAAATCAATAAAATAATTTAAACTAGGATATTTTTTGATGCTTTCTTCTAACCATAATTTACTAGCATAATAAGATTCATTATATTTCCAATTATGACGATTTAAGACGTCTTTGATATTTTCATCTTCGACAACGGAGTTAATATTATAATTTTGCAGAGATTTTTTTAACATATTTGATGCCATGTAAACGGTGGGTGTAATATTATAAACTGATAAAGTATCAGCGTTATATTCTTCAGTTTGGTGAGTATTATAAATATAAATAAGGGGTTTAGTTTCTTCTTTGATGGTGCCGGTTACATTTTCGGCTTTTTCTTTAGGAGGTTTAGTTTCTTTAATAGTTTTATTTAAACTAGCATTACTAAAAGTCATTTTTAGGAGGTTTTCAGGACTTTTTAAATTAAAATTTATGATGTCATATAAAGTAAGCTCACCAATTAGATTGTTAGTACTAAGTGCAAGTAATTCATTAACCTTTTGAGGAGAGTTTTTTAATGTGAAATTTTTAAATAGATATTTAATGGTAACTATAAAGGATAATATAACGATAAAAATACATATGGTTAGTTTTAAAATATTATTACTAATGATTCTTTTTCTTGCGATAAACATTTTTTTCATCAGACATCACCTTAATAGTAATATATAATTTTTGAGATAAAAAATATGTCAAAAAAAGATGCTACTTAGCACCTTTCGTTAATCTAATTTAACACTTACTAATTTAGATACACCGGATTCTTGCATAGTTATTCCATATAAGGTATTAGTATATTCCATCGTTCTTTTTTTGTGGGTAATTATAATAAACTGGGTATTAGTGTTTAGTTCATTTAAGTATCTACCAAACATATCGACATTAGCTTCATCTAAAGCCGCTTCTACTTCATCTAAGATGCAGAAAGGAACGGTACGAATATTTAATATACTAAATAGTAAAGCAATGGCAGTAAGAGTTGACTCACCACCTGATAATGTTTTAGGATTTTTAATATCTTTGCCAGGAGGAGCAACTTTAATTTCTAAACCGGTATTTAAAATATCAGATGGTTCAGTTAATAATAACTCAGCACTACCTCCTCTAAATAGTTTTTTAAAGACTACTTTAAATTCATTATTTAAATCGTTAAAGGCCTTAGTTAGTTTATCTTTCATGGTTTCATCTAAATCATTAATGATGGTTAATAAATCATTTATAGAAGTAGTTAAATCTTCTTTTTGTTTAGATAAAAAGTCAAATCTCGTTTTGATACGGTCATATTCACTTATGGCACCAGTATTAACATCCCCTAAATTTTTAATACTTCTTTTTAGAGAACTTACTTTGCTTCTTGCTTCATCAAGGGAAGTGTTTAACTCATAGTTTTGAGCTTTTTCATAAGTCATTTGATATTCTTCATTTAATCTGATTAAATAAGAATCAATTTTATATTCATCTTTGTTTATAGCAAGTTCTAAATCTTTTAATTCATTATATTTTTTGTTATATTCACTATTTTGTTTTTTATTTGCTAGCTCAATTTCATTTATTTGACTTTGTAAGTCATTTTTACTTACTTTTAAATCATTTAAAGTATTTTCTAAATTAGTTTTTTCGGCTTCAACTTTATAGTATTCATTTAAGATATTTTCAATTTTTTGATCAATAGTATTTTCAAGTAAGCCACTAGTACCAGCCATCTCGTTTTGGACCTTAGTTAAATCATCTTTTAAATTATCTAATTCATTTTGTTTACGAATAATTATTTCTTTAGATTCATTAAAATCACTGGTTAAAGAGAAAATTTGCGTTTCCATAATTTTTAAATTATGATCTTCATCGTTTATTTCTTCTTCTTTTAATTTAATTAAGTTAGTCTTTTCTTTTAAAAGTTTTAATTTGTTTTCTAATTCAAATTTTTGATTGATAATACCACTACTAGTTTTTAGAGACCCACCAGTGATGCTACCGCCAGGATTAATTAAATCGCCACTTAAAGAAACGATGCGATATGTATGATTAATTAATTTACTTATATAGTTTGCAGAAGTTAGGTCTCTAACAATAATAGTACTTCCTAAAGCATTTAATACGACATTACGATATAAGCCATTATATTTAACAAGGGAATCTGCTGATCCAATAAAACCATCAACACTGGTTATTTTAGATAAGGTATTAGGGTCAATTCCTCTTGGTTTAATAATGTTTAAGGGGTAAAAAGTTACTCTTCCTAAACCATTTTGTTTTAAATAATTAATGGCTTCTTTCGCACATATTTCATTATCAACAACAACGACGCTGGCGTTATAACCTAGAGAAATATCAATGGCTGTACCGTATTTTTCTTCTGTTTCAATAAGTTTACCTAAAGCGTTATGAATGCCTGGTAAACGAGTGTTATTTAAAACGCTACGAACGGGATAAGGAAATCTATTATCATTTTCAATGGTATCTTTTAAAATATCAATTTGATTTTTTAATTTTTCTTCTTCCTTATTTAATTCCGTTAAATTATTAATGTTAAGATTTTTCGTTATAATTAAATTCTTGTACTCGCTTTCCATTTTAGAAAGGGATGCGGCAATTTTATTTTTGTCTTCTTCTAATTTGGTTAATTCTTTTTCTGATGATTTAATATTATTTTCTAGGCGAAGAGCATTTTCTTTTAAGTAAATAATATTATTTTGAAGCTTGATATCGTCAACTTGATATTTTTGGCGTTCTAACATGATTTGTTTTTCACTATTTAAATCAGAAAGAGTTTTAGTTAATTTAAATAAATTATCACTTTTTACGGAAATATCTTCTTCAGTTTTTAATAAGCGATGCTTTAAAGTGTCTACTTTAGCGTTATCAATCGTTTTAGCATTATCTAAAGAGTTTAGTTCATTAGTTAAAGTTTCTTTTAATTCTTTATTATTTTTAATACTTGAATTAATACTAGAAATATCAGTAGCAAGTAAAGCAATTTCGGTATTTGTTAGCTCACTTTTGTATTCTAAATATTTGTTTGCTACTTCGGCTTGATTTTTTAGAGGCTCTAAGTTAATGGATAATTCATCAATTACTAAATTTATTTTTGATAAGTTATCATTAGTTTTATCTAGTTTTTTTAAAGACTCCTCTTTTCTTTTTTTGTATTTTAAGACGCCAGCAGTTTCTTCAATTATTTTACGTTTTTCTAAAGGAGTTCCGTTTACAATTTCGGTTATCTTTCCTTGGGAAATGATGGAAAGGGAGTTGACACTTGAACCGGAATCGATAAATAAATTAGTAATATCTTTTAATCTTACTTCATCATTATTTATATAGTATTCGTTTTCACCGGTTATGTAAACGACTCTTTTAATTTCAATTTCAGTAAGTTCACTATTTAGGTAATGATCTGAGTTATCAAATGTTAAAGATACCCAGCATCTAGTTAATGGCCCACGAGATTTTGAACCACTAAAAATGACATCTTTAGAAGAATTTCCCCCTCTGATGTCTTTTAGAGATTGCTCACCTAATACCCATCTTATAGCATCAACAATGTTACTTTTGCCAGAACCATTGGGTCCAACGATACCAGTTATTCCATCTTTTATATCAATTGTTGTTTTATCGGCAAAACTTTTAAAACCATGTAAACTTATTTTTAATAATTTCATTTGAATACACCTGCACTCTTAGTAATAGCATCTTTAGCCGCATTTTGCTCAGCTTCTTTTTTACTTTTGCCTGTTCCTTTGCCATAAACCATGTCTTCTACTAGTACTTCTACTTCAAAGGTGCGATCATGGGCTGGTCCTAACTCATTAATAACGCGGTATACAACACTTTTTTGCGTAGTTTGTACTAACTGCTGTAAGTAAGATTTATAGTCGCTTAAGAAGATAACATCTTTTTCGATATAAGGCACTATGATATCTAAAACAAATTCTCTAGCCTTTGCTAAGCCACTATTTAAGTAAATGGCCGCGATAACAGCTTCAAAAACATCAGCAATAATAGTTTCATTAATTGTGTGTTCTAAGCCATGGCCAACTTTTATATAATTTGGTAAATTTATTTCTTTAGCGTATTCAAAAAGAGCGTTTTCACAAACGTAACGACTTCTTTTTTTGGTCATTTCTCCCTCTTTTAAAGAGGTATTTTTATAAAAATAGTCACTAGTAATAAGTTCTAATACAGCGTCACCTAAAAATTCTAATCGTTCATAACTTTCACAGTTATGTTCATTAGCATATGATGTATGTGTTAAAGCAACGCTTAATATTTTATTATCTGGTTCTATATTGTATTTTGATAAATCCATTTTAATCACCATACCTTTTTCAATTATACCCTAAAACAAGGGCTTTTTCTAGTTTTTTTAAAAGTTCTTTTAAATTATAGAGAATTGTAGTAAAATTATAAAAGGTGAAAGATGAAAAAATTACTAATTAAATTAATTGATTTGTACCAAAGTATGCCACTTAGGTGTCATAAATATTGTAGGTTTACCCCCACTTGCTCTCAGTATATGAAAGAGGCAATTATTAAATATGGTGCATCAAAAGGATTATGGTTAGGAATAAAAAGATTGGGAAGATGTCATCCATTTGGTAAATATGGTTATGACCCTTTGAAGGAGAATTTGTGATGAAAAAATTAAAGATTATGATGTTAGGTATAGTAATGCTGTGTCTAACTGGTTGCATTAAAAAAGATAATTATGAAAATATTTCAATTTATACAACGGTTTATCCGGTTACCTATATTACGAAATATTTATATGATGATTATGCGGAAATAAATAGTATTTATCCAAACGGAGTTGATGCTGATACTTATGAAATTTCTAACAAAAAGCTAAATGATTTTAGTAAAGGTGATTTATTTATTTATAATGGATTATCATCAGAAAAAGATATCGCGGCGGAACTTTTAAATAAAAATAAAAAAATGGATATTATTGATGTTTCTCAAGGGTTAGAGGTTAAAAGTGATATTAGTGAGTTATGGCTTAGCCCAGCAAACTTTTTGATGATGATGACTAATATTAAAAATAATTTAAAAGAATATATTACTAATAAATCTATTTTGGATAGTATTGATAAAAATTATGATAATTTAAAAGTACAAATATCAGAAATTGATGCGGAATTAAGTTTGATGGCTGATAACGCAAGTAACAAAAAAATTATTGTTGCGAATAATGCTTTTAAATTTTTAGAAAAATATGGCTTTGAGGTAATTAGTGTAAGTGCTGAAGATGAAAATTCTAATACCAATATTAGTAGAGCTAAAAAATATTTTAGTGATAAGGAAAATACTTACCTATTTATGTTAGATAATACAGCAGAAAATGAAACGATTAAGAGCTTAAAGGATAGCGGTGCGACTGAGCAGGTAGTTGCAAGACTTCTTACTTTGTCAGAAGAAAATAGTAAAAATGGTACGGACTATATTTCATATATTAAAGATATCTTAGATATTATTAAAAAGGAAATTTATTAACAGGAATTAAGACTCCTGTTTTTTTATTGATAATTTATAATAAAGGGTGTTTATTAGGGTGTTTAGAAAATTAAAGTCACAAAAAAATCCCTAAAATAAAGGGATTACTTTTCAAATTGGTGACCCGTACGGGGTTCGAACCCATAAATGCATGCGTGAAAGGCATGTGTGTTAACCATTTCACCAACGGGCCATAAACAAATGGTGGGCCTGAATGGACTTGAACCATCGACCTCACGCTTATCAGGCGTGCGCTCTAACCAGCTGAGCTACAAGCCCATTTGTTAAAATAAATGGTGCCCAGTTAGGGATTCGAACCCTAGACCCACTGATTAAGAGTCAGTTGCTCTACCAACTGAGCTAACTGGGCATTAAACTGAGTACTTACTCATTATAACATAAATTTTTATAATTTCTAGTCCAAAATTTGAATTTTTAATAAAAAAACTAAATTTTCTTAAAATTATTATGGCGGAGCAGGAGAGATTTGAACTCTCGCGCCGGTTACCCGACCTACACCCTTAGCAGGGGCGCCTCTTCAGCCTCTTGAGTACTACTCCATGCCAACAAGAAAATTGTACTATAATTAAGCAAAGATGTCAATTTAATATTCATGAAAAATAAAAAAATTAAGCATTAACTTAATTTTTCTTTTACGATTGTACTTACTAATTTCATATCAGCAGTTACTCCACATTTTGCAGATACTGCTTTTATTACCATACCCATACCCTTTAAGCCATCTGGTTTTAGTTCTTTTATAGTTTCATCTATAATTTGTTCTAATTCCTCTTTGGTTAACTCTCTAGGTAAATAAGCATTTAGTATTTCAATTTCTTTTTCTAAAGAATCGGCAAGGTCTTCCCTATTATAAGAAAGATATTCTTCTTTTGAATCCTTTCTCATTTTAACTTGCTTCTTTATTACTGATAAAACATCTTCATCAGTTAAAGGACTCTTTTTATTTATTTCTTCATTTTTTAAACTGCTTTTTAGCATTCTAAGCACTGATAATTTAAAACTATCTTGTGCTTTCATCGCAGCGGTTAAATCTTTTGTTATTTGTTCAAACATAAAAATCCTTTCTAATCTCTATTACGATTTTTTTTACGAGAATTTTTAATCATTTCTTTTAATTCGTTTCTTCTACGAACTCCAGGTTTTTCATAACATTTGTGTTTCTTTATTTCTGAAGGGACACCGCTTCTGGCAACTTTAATTTTAAATCTCTTTAGAGCATTGTCAATATTTCCATTTTTTACTTCTACCTTAGTCATTGTTTTTCCCTCCCTTCAAAACTCATATGTATTATAACACGTTTATTTTTATATTAGCAAGAAGAAATATGCATAATAAAAGGAAAGAGCCTTAATTTCTTTCCTTTACTTTGTATTCTATTTGTAATCAACAAAAAAAGTATGAATTTTATAGATTTTTATAATAATTGATTTTACTAATATATAGAGATGATTCATGATTTAAAGTATTTCCATCAGTAAACTGCAATTCAACACTAACATTTGCTACATCATCAAGTTTTATATCACTTGGTTTAGTAATTATATTTTGAATTTTTTTCTTTTCTATGTTTTGTTTCGTAAAAATATAATAATAATTATCAGAAGAAATTAAGCCATTAACAAATAAACCATCAACATCATCTTCTAAAATAACGGCTAAAAATTTTAAATCATCCACTTTTTTGCCACGATAGTAAACTTCTTTTTCTTTATTTATTATTATATCTTCTTTGTACCATATGACGTTTTCTAATGTATTCTTGCTATAAATTATGGTATTATCATTTACCTTAGAATAACCGCCTGTTTCATTTTTTAAGTATATATCAGAAAAATCAATTTTATTGGACGTTAGTTTCCAATTTACACCTATTTCTTTACTAGAAGATGTTATAGTCTTTTCTACATAATTATCTTCTGCCGATAATAATTTATATATTTTTATAGCATTGTTATCATCATAGACAATGAAAGTAATTAAATACTGCGGTCCTATATCGGATAAATTATATAGAACTTTTTGATTGGTTTTAAAAGTTAATAATATTTTATTAGCATTACTACCATAATAATTAATATTATTATCTTTAAATTCTACTTTATTTCCAATTTGTTTTAAAATATTATTTTCTTTCTTAATTAAGTTTATATCTTTAAAATCTGATAATCCTATGTCTATGTTATATGTGTTAAATTCTTTGGCGTAATCTATTTCTAGAATATTAGGACTTGATTGCGGCGTGGTAGTAGTAGTGATTTTGGTGGTCAAGCTAGATGTTTGATTTTTTAATTTCGTTTTATTTTCAATAAAAATGGTGGTTGATATTAATATTAATATGCAAATAACTATAATTATTATAATTGTAATTTTTTTATTTTTCATTGAGCTTTCCCTACTTTCTACATTAATAATAGATTAAATAAGATAATTTATCAATAAAAACTAAATTAAAAATAATATATTTACATTCAAACATAAAAAAAGGAAAGAGCCTTAATTTCTTTCCTTTACTTTGTATTCTTTTAACATTCCATCTAAGAAGTTTAGTTTTGCTCTTCTTACAGAACCCTTCTTAACTACTGTAATTTTGTCAATAATTGGTGAGTTAACTGGGAATACTCTCTTAACTACAACATTACCGCTTTTCTTTCTTACAGTAAATCTTTTAGATACTGAACCACCTTTAATAGATGTTACAATACCTTCGAATGCTTGAATTCTTTCTTTTTTTCCTTCTTTAATCCAAACGTCAACTCTAACAATGTCGCCAACTTGAAATTCTGGTGTGTCAGGTTTAATTTGTTTCTTATTAATTTTATCAATTAATAAACTCATACGTACAACATCCTTTCTTATATATTTCACTTAAATCATAGTTAAATCTAGCGGATTTAAGGAGCTTTTTGACAAGCAAATAGATTATATCAAAAAAATATGGCTTATGCAAGTGTTTTACAAGCTGCGGCCTTTAGTTTCTACTTTTACTTTCTTATATGAAAATAATTTCAATTCACTTTCAAGTAATCTTATTTTTCTAGTATATTTATCTACTTCTTTTTGTGAAAGATATTTTTCATATTTATTTAGAAAAACAGCATATTCTCTAGATAGTTCATCTAATAAATAGCCAGCACCTTCTTCATCAGGATCACTTTCTAAAAATAATAATATTTTAGCAACTAGTTTTTCAAATGATGGTGTATATTTTAACTTTATGATTTCATCTTTTAATTTAGGATTTATAAGGCATATTTTATTTTTTTTAAGAGTCATATTAAATCCGATTAGTGCTAAAATGTCTTCGCTTTGATATTTTTTACTAGTTTTTTCTAATACATACATAAATTATTCCCCCATTAAGTCGCTTCTTTTTTCTTTCGTAATTCTTATTCTTTCATTTTGACGATAAGAGTCAATTTTTTGGTGATTACCTGATAACAATATATCTGGTACTTTCATACCGCGATATTCACTTGGTTTCGTGTATACCGGATAATCTAATAAATTATCTTTAAAACTTTCACTTTCTAAACTTTCTTTATTTATTACGCCATCAAGAAGTCTTGTTATGGCGTCAGTTATAATCATGGCGGGAAGTTCACCCCCGGTTAAAACGTAGTCCCCTATGGAAATTATTTCATCAGCTAGAGTTTTAATTCTTTCATCAAAACCCTCATAATGACCACAGATTATAATTAAGTGTTTATATGCTTTTAATTCATATGCTTTCTTTTCATTAAATGTTTGACCGGTTGGACACATTAAAATAATATGAGAATCTTTTGTTTTTATGGCATCAATAGCTTCAAAAATAGGTTCACATCTTAAAACCATGCCACTACCCCCACCGTATGGTGTATCATCTACCATTTTATTTGGTAAAGATGAATAATCCCTAAAGTTAATAATTTCTATTTCAACATAATTTTTTTCAAGGGCTCTTTTAATAATAGATTCAGACAAAAAGCCATCAAACATATGAGGAAATAATGTTAAAATACTTATTTTCATAACATTAACCCCCTTATGTCACTTAGTGTTATAACTTTATTAGTTTTATCAACGTTTAAGATAAAGTTTCCTTTGATAGGAATATAAAAGCGATCATTTACTTTAATTAATGGATTTATTTTATTATCATCGTAAGAAGTAACAACACCAACTTCTTCATTATTAGAAACAACTTTGTAGTTTAGAAGTTCTTCGATTAAATATTCATTAGCAGTAAGGTTTAAATTTTCTTTAGCAAAATAGACTTCTTCATTAATTAAATACTCTATTTTATTAATATCTTTAATATTATTAAGTTCAACTAAATAATTATTTTTATGAAATCTTACATTGGTAATTTCATAGTTAGTTTTATTAATAATTAAATGGTTACCTTTAACAAATACTCTTTTTGCCATTTCAAAACGACTAACTATTTTTAGTTCGCCTTTAATTCCAAAAGTATTAACAATTTTTCCGACATAAATTAATTCCATGTGGTTATTGTATCAAATTTTTTTAAAAAAGTCAGTAGTCTTTATTAATGAGAATAAAATATGGCTAGTTATGCGTAATACAACAAAAAAATAAAAGATTTTTTCTTTTATTTTTGTTCATTTTAAAATTAAATTATTATAATTTTTTTAAGTAATTTATATCGGCAACATAATCTGTAAGCCATTTATCATCAGAGTACGTTCCGTCTTCAAATTCCATTATAATATGAGGTTTAGATATTCTATTCGTTATTTCTTTTTTGCTGATATAAATATTTTTTATTTTTTTTCGTTTCAATTTACCATCATTAATTTGGTAATAGTAATAATCAGAAGAGATTATTCCAACATTATTTATGAATCCGTCACCAAGGTCTTCTTCATAAAATAAAGCCAAAAATTTTAGATTTTCTACTTTTTTGCTGCGATAATAAACTTCGTTTTGATTGGTTATTATAATACTAGCGCCATGCCATATTACATTCTTAATTAAATCTTCTTTATATACAATGTTATTATCTACTAAATTGTAATAATCTCCATTATTGTTTTTTAAATACATTCCCGATAATTCCGATTCACTACAGCTTGCTTCATAAAAACTTAAACCGAAATTATAATACACTTCATTATTATTTACATAGTTAACTGTTTTTTCGACAGCGTAATTATTATCGCAATACTCATCAGTATGAAAGAATCTTATTTTCTGATCAGGGTAAAATATGATTATATCATAAATCGGAGAGTCACCCGAGGAAAGGCTTTCTTTATATAGGGCTTTTTCATAATTATTTAAAATAGTAAGCCGCGCATTATCTGAAAATCCGGAAAGTTCGATTTTATCTTTAGAAAATTTCCAGTTGTCTGGATATGTAACCTTCGAAATGTTTTCATAGTTTAATTCTTTAAAATCATTTAAACTCATATCAATAGTATATGTTTTAAGTTTTTTTGTATAATCAATATCATCTTTGTTAAATAGTTCAAATCCATTTTCTTTAAGCAATTTTTGCATGTCAATGGGGGCTGACGTGGTTGTAGTAGTTGTTGTTTTAGTGGTTGATGATTTCGTAGTAATTAATGTTGTATTTTTTGTCATTTTGGTTGATTCTAGTATTGTGTTACTATTATTTTTTGATTTTAATTCATTAGTTACAAATATCATAACTATAAAGATTAATAGTATACAAATTACGGTTACAATAATAATAATATTTTCTTTTTTCTTCATTTTTTACCTCTTTTTACACTTTTTTATTTTTTCTATTATATACATTTTAATAGTATAATAATTGCTTAAAATTTTCAATAAAAAAGATAATTATTAAACTTAAAAATTAGTCATTTAGTTCTAAGTTATAATAATTATCAATGATTAAATTATCAAATTCATTTTTATAAGTTAAATACTTATCTTTAGTATTAATTATGTATCCGATTACTGGCAAGTTACTTTCTTTTATTTTCTTTAACTTAGCACTATCAAAATAATGAATATTGTAACTTTTAAAATCTGGTTTAATTAATAATGAAGTAATATTAAAACTTCTTTTTGTTATAATCTCACCGATAATAAAATGAGGATATTTTTTAGTGATAGAACTTAGGAGTCTATTATCTTTACTAACTATAGCAAATTCATTATTATAATTATTTAAAATATTTAAAATTTCTTTATTTTGATGAGTGTTTAGATTAAAAATAATGGGTACTTTATTAGAAATAAGACTTATGAATTCTTCAAGTTTCGGTATATGATAAAAAGATAAATAAGAAAGTTCTTCATAAGTTATTTCAGAAACTTTATCTTTTAAGTTATGGGTTCTTGTTAAATCTTCATCACTATAACAGATATATTCATGATCTTTCGTTTCTCTAATGGTTACATAAATGCCAAAATTTTTAGTAATAGCTTTTTTATAAGCTTCTATAGTATTTTCAAATGTTTTTAAATTGTCATATAATCCACCATTAGCAAAATAATTACCTTTTAGAAAATTAATGTTTTTCATTATTAATCTCCTTAGTTAATTCATACATTAAAATGCTTGCTGATACACCCGCATTTAGACTTTCACATAAAGAATTCATTTTGATATATAGAAGTTTATCACATAAAGATTTTAAATCATCTTTCATGCCACTTGCTTCACTACCAATAATTAAGGCATGTTTTTCTTTTTCGGGCTTTATGTTGCTTCCCCCACTTACATTAGTTCCATAAATAGTATAACCTTTTTCTTTTAATACTTTTATAGTATCAGGTAAAGAAGCCACTATGTAATTAATATTAAAAATCATTCCTTCACTTGATCTAATTGTTTTTAAGTTATATAAGTCTACAGTATTAGAACTGGCAATAATAGTGTCATAGTTAAATGCGATAGCACTTCTAATAATGGTTCCTAAATTACCAGGGTCATTTATATCATCAAGAATAATGACATTTCCTTTAATTTCCTTAGAAGATAACATATGACAAATGGCAAGAACTTTAGGAGGACTATCTAAGCCTGAAACTTTTTTTAGAATTTCTTTAGTAACATAAGTGGTTTTATCATCATAAATATTTTCTTCACCTTTTAATAAAAGAATTTCTTTAACAAGACCTTTTTTTAGAGCCTCTTCTACTAAATGAGAACCGGGAGCAATAAATAACTGTTCACTCTTACGATATTTTTTATCATTTAATTTAGTATAGTATTTAATCTTTTCATTATTTAAAGATTCAATCATGATTAAGCTCCTTTCTTGCTAATTTGTAATAAGGATAAAATGAACTTACATAATTCCAAAAATTAGCACTATGATCCATATATTTAAAATGACATAATTCATGAACAATTACGTAATCAATTAAATGAACGTCCTTTTCAATTAAGTAAGTGTTTAGAGTTACGGTCATACTTCTTTTATTACATACACCCCATTTAGAAGTCATTTTACGGACCTTTAAGGTAAATTCAGGTAAATTATTAAATTCGCCTTTTAAAGCGTTTACTCTTTCTAAAAAGATGGGATATGACATACTATAAATATATTCTTTAGCGGATAAAAAATCTTTAGCATAGATATATTCATTAGAAATATAAGGTTTACCAGATGTGTTAACTAACTTTAATTCATTACCTAAATAAGTAATTTTTTCAGCTTTTTCGTTTTTGTTTTTCATATTATTAGTCATTTTAATAATGGCTTTTTCGTTTTGAATTAACAAGTTTTCGATATAATTTTTAGAAACACTTTTAGGACATGAAACATGAATTTTTAAGTCTTCTTTAACTCTAAAGTAAATGTTTTTAACTTTTTTAGATTCAATTACATAGATATATTTAGCACCATTAATTATTATTTCATTTTCCACTATAGATTTCATACCACTTTCTTAGTTTACTTACACCGGCATCAGTTAATGATTTTATGATATCCCAGGTGATATTTAAACTTTTCTTTAGTTCATTAAAGTCTTCTTTGGCTTGCGTACATACAGCATCGTTTTTATCACAAAATTCAGTAGTTTTTTCTAAATATAATTTGATTAACGAATTTTTGGCATTTTGATATGATGAAGATAATCCTTCTTTATAGCCAGGATAATATTTTTCGATAATAGCATCTAATTTTAAAGCTAAAGCGATTACTTTTAGTTTAGCAGAGTTTGATAAATCTTTAAAATAAATACCATTTATATCTTTATCATAGAAAATAAAATCTACTACTTTGATAAAATTTTCTTTAGCGGTTTCTTTAAATGATTTATTATTTTTATTAGTTTCTACTTCTTTTATTTCTTTATTTAAATATTCTTCGATAGTTATTTTATCGGTTGTTTTATTAGTGGTTTGATGTTCTTTTTTGGTGGTAGTTTTAGCTTCTTTACTTGTAATTTCATTAGTAACATCTAATTTTGGTTCGGGAATTTCTTCTTCCTTTTTAGTAGTTGTAGTACTGATGGAACCTTTTTCTAAAACAGTATAAGAGATAACTTTCATTTGCACAGGAAAAGTTTCAGCTACTTCATTTTCGGTAGTAAGCTCAATGATATCTCCTTTATTTAAATTAGGTATATCAATAGAGATGGCATCATATTTTTCAAGTAAATCTTTATCAAGAGGTCTTATGATGGCACTACTTGGAAAGGCTTCAATTACTTTAGCAGAAAATTTTAAATTATCATTTTTCTTTAGAAAATAGTAAGAACCAATACTAAGTAAAAGTAAAGTTAAAGTTATAATTAGAATTACATATAAACTTCTAGTTTTCATCTTTGGCTCCCCTATTTTTGAATTTTAATATAATAGGTGTTCCAGATAATTCAAAGTTTTCTCTAATTTGATTTTCTAAATATCTTTCATAAGAAAAATGAACTAATTTTTTATTATTAACAGAAAACTCAAATTTTGGAGGTTTAATATCCGACTGATTTACAAAATAAATTTTTAAACGTTTTCCTTTATATGAAGGTGGCTCATGAATAGCAACGGCTTCTCTTATGACATCATTAAGTAGTGATGTTTTAATTTCTCTAGTACAACTTTCATATGATTTTAAGACTTCAGGCATCAATGTATGAATTCTTGATTTAGTTTTAGCAGACAAAAAGACTATGCTAGCAAAAGGAGCAAACTGAAAATTAGCTCTAATATCTTTAGTCCATTTTTTCATTTCTTCGTCTTTATTTTCAATTAAGTCCCATTTATTTACAGCAATAACTAAACCTTTGCCAGCTTCTAGCGCGTAAGACGCTATATGTTTATCATGCTCAATAATGCCTTCTTCAGCATTAATAACAAGAACGCATACATCAGATCTATCAATAGCTTTAAGACTTCTAATTAAACTATATTTCTCTACCTCTTCATATATTTTTCCTTTTTTACGCATGCCAGCAGTATCAATAACAATGTAGTCATTTTTTTCATAAGTAAATCTAGTATCGATAGCGTCTCTAGTAGTTCCGGCCACATCGGAAACGATAACTCTTTCTTCATTTAAAAGCGCATTTATTAAAGAACTTTTACCAGTGTTAGGTCTTCCGATAAGAGAAAATTTTAAGATAGCAGCATCTTCTTCCGTTGTATAGTCAGGAAAATCTTTTGTTATTTCATCTAAAAGTTTAGATATTCCCCTGTTATGTTCAGCACTGATGGCAATTAAATTATCGAAACCAAGTTCATAATAGGAATAAATATTTTCTTCGTGTTTTACATCGTCTAATTTATTTATAGCAACTATTACCTTTTTATTACTTCTTTGTAAAAGGCTCGCAATTTGTTTATCGTTAACGGTTAAATCAGTTTTACCATCTATAACAAAAACAATAACATCGGATTCATCTATAGCAAGTTCAGCCTGCATTTTAATATTATGATTAAAATCTTCTTTGGCTAAATCGATTCCACCAGTATCAATTAAATGAAAACTTTTATTATTATAATTTACGATTCCATATACTCTATCTCTAGTAATACCTGGAGTATCCATAATAATTGATTTTTTTTCATTTATTAATCTATTAAATAATGTAGATTTTCCCGTATTAGGTCTACCAATTAAACATACTGTTTTACGCATACATACCACCTCAAACACCATAATTTTATCATATTTTCATTGATACTAAAAGAAAAACATGGCAAGGACCATGCTTTAAGGTTGCAATCTTTTTTGTATTTATCTTTAGTTTACAACGAATGGATCAGATGAGGTGCCGGTGCCTTTAGTAATTGTAGTTGTTGAATTAAGCGCTATAGCTGGGCGAAGACCACCAAAGGATTTTGCTGAATAATTATAAATATTTCCTATTTGACTGATCATAAATAAATAAGCTGTATCACCACTATCTGATGAATAATAGCGCGATGGGGTCATAGTCCACCACCATTTGCCGCTGGTATTTTCAAATAAATAATAACTTTGAACGCCTCCTCCCATTTCTGCTCCAGCAAATACTATTTCGTCAATAGTTAAAAGTCCTATTTTTTTATCTAAAGCACCATTACCATTTTTTGTATCTGAAACTGTAAATTTAGATAACTTACCATTGGAATTATCATTAGGGCATATTAATGTAGGACCCGTTCCTGCAGAATGGCCCGTTTTGGATATTATTCTTTTTACAGCACTATAGTGGCCACAATTTTTACCTATTCCATAATTGGTTCCACTACATGCAACAAACCAGTTACTATCAGAAATAGTATAAAATTTATTTACAGTACTTTTATCATTACACCAGATAACGTCCGCGAGCTTGTTTATATTTGATGCAGTGAAAGTGGATGAATACCATCTTTCTAAAGATCCTAAAATATAACTCTTATTTGTATTTGCATGAGTGGCATTGTAAGTTTTAGAATTCGCAGTACCATATTTAAAACCAATGTAAGTATTATCATCTGTGCTATTGTTAAATCTTGTTTCATACTGATCGTTATAATATCTGGCAAAAGCAGCGGTAGTACTATTATTAGACGAGTCACACGGGTTTGTTACTTTTTTTACATTATCATTATGTAAAACTAATTTGATGGCATTGTTTCCGGTTATGCGTACGATTCGCCAACATTTGCCTGCAAACTGAACATAATTATTTTTTACGGCTCCTCTAAAGTAGTAAGATGTACCATAATCATCTGGTGTTTCGGCAAGAATTGCTTCGCCTATAGCTGGACTTGTTCCAATAGAAGTCTTAGGAGTTTCAATAGTTGGATAATTTCTTCTTATTGCATCTATAAGTTTATTAGATCGTGTAGTAGTTGTTGTAGTTTTGGTCGTTGTTGTAGTTTTAGGTGTTGTTGTAGTTTTAGTCGTTGTTGTAGTTTTAGTGGTTGTTGAAGTACTTGTTGTTGTACTTTTTGTAGTACTAGTTGTCGATGTTGTTGTAGTTGTTGTGCTGGTTGTTGATGTTGTACTTGTTGAAGTGCTAGTTGTTTTCTTTGTTGTTTTCTTTTTTGATGTTGTCTTATAAACAAAATTTACGTTATATAAATTAACCATTTTAGTTGCAGTATTATATGTAAATTCAATCTTTGTTTCTGTCATATCTGTATTATCGACAGGGCTAAGAATAATGTTGGATTCATCATCATCATATTTAATTAAATTATTACTGGCAAGATTGCCTAACGTAACCGTACATTTTTTTACATTGCTAATTATATTTCCACTTTCATCTTTTAACTCTTCACAATCTGTACTATTTATCATGCAATTACTATTTGAATCTAATAAACAAGAAGCATTATCTTGGGCCCATAAAATAGTAGCTTCTTCGGCTTCATTGATTTTAGTATTAAGTAATTTTTCTTTAGTTTGTTTGTTAACCTTTATAATAGTTGGTACAGCAATAATTGCAATTAACGCTAAAATAGAAATTGTTACTAATATTTCAATTAAGGTAAAACCATTATTATCTTTTTTCATAATATTCTCCTAATTAATTAACTACAAATGGATCTGATGATGTGCCGTTCTAGAAGATATTGCGTTAGTTGAAGTAAGGGCAATTGATAATGTTCATCAACTATCACTTGTAGCATTTTCGTATATATGATAAGAATTATCTTATAGTGACTTCAAGTTTTTTATAAAAAGATATTGGGTTGTTGTCACTAATTGTAGAAGTTGTTGTGCTTTTTAAATAGTTATTTTTAGTTACATTAAATTTTTTGTTATTTGTATTATAAGTAAAGGTTATTTCTAAATAACTAATATCATCATTATTTATAGGACTAAAAATTTCTTTTTTTGCTTCATCATCGTAAGCAATAAGATTATTTTGGGCTAAAGTTCCTAGAGTAACTGTACATATTTTAATATTGCTGTCCTCTTTGGAAGAAGGACAATTATCTACAATACAAGATGTGCCACTTCCCGTTATACAGTTAGGGTTATTTTGAGCCCATAATATAATGGCTTCTTCAGCTTGCTGCATCTTCGTATTAAACATTTTTTCTTTTACTTTTTTATTAATCGTAATTACTGATGGAACAGCAATAATAGTAATTAAAGCTAAGATAGTAACAGTTACTAGTATTTCAATTAAAGTAAATCCCCTATCTTTTTTCATTTAGTTCTCCATCCAAGTAACCTTTGATAGTATTTAAAACATCTTCTTTACCCTTTTTAGTAACGCTAGAAAAATAAATAATTTTATCATTTTCAGTTAAATTTAAAGTATCTGTTATTTGTTTTAAAGTTTTCTCTCTTACAGATGATTTTATTTTGTCATATTTAGTAGCAATTATAACTGTAGGTATATGATAGTATTTTAAATAATTATACATAAGTACATCATTATCTGTTGGTTTTACTCTAGAATCAATAAGCATAAAAACACATTTTAGATTTTCTCTAGTTTTTAAATATTCTTCAATCATAAGGCCGAACTTTTTTTGAGTTGCTTTATCAACACTAGCATATCCGTAGCCTGGAACATCTACTAAATAAAAAGTATCATTGCAAATATAAAAATTTAAAGTCTGAGTTTTTCCAGGAGTTGCTGACGTTTTAGCATAGTTTTTTCTACCAATTAAAGTATTTATAAAACTACTTTTTCCAACATTACTTCTACCAACTAATAAAAATTCTGGTTTGTTATCTTCAGGATACTGACTGGTTCTAACCGCTATTACATTTAAATTTGAACTATCTATTTTCATTATCATCACTCTCAAAATTATTATATAAAATATGTTAAAGAAATGCAAACGTATTCATTAAAAGTGGAAAATAATCCTAATATAAAGTATAATTATGGTGGTGATGGAAATTGCTGTATCCAAATAATATAAAAAAAAGTATTCATCACGATGTATCTTATGCTAATCGTGGAATGGATTTAGAAAATCTCATAAATGATGCTAATAATTATTATTTAATAAATGATAAAGCGGTAATTTATAAAAAACCTACACCAGTTAAGATTAGTAAAGTAAATTATGGGAAAAATAAGGTCGAAGTTAAAGGATTATTAAATCAAAAATCAACTTTAGATTATGTCGGATTATATAAAGGAAAATATTTAGATTTTGATGCTAAGAGTTCTCTTAATAAAAGTTCTTTTCCTCTTTCGAATATTCATGAGCATCAACTCCAACACATTAAAAGAGTTCTTAGTCATGGTGGGATTGCTTTTTTAATTATTCAAGTAAATCAAAAAGCATATATTTTAAAAGGTGAAACTTTAATAGATTTTATTTCGAATAATGATAGAAAAAGTATTCCTAATAAGTTTATAGAGGATAATGGTTATGAAATAAGTTTTAAGTATAATCCAGTTCTTAATTATTTAGATGTAATTGATAAAATATATTTTAAAGAAGGTGTTTAAAATGGGAAAAGTTAAAGGAAAGAAAAAAGATTTAAATAAGAAAAAGGATGTAAAAATTGTAAGTACCAAAACGGGGAATTTTAGTAAGTTTAAAAATAAATGGAAAAAAGGTAGTGTTTTTGAAAAGATCCTTACAGTTATTATGGCTTTAATTGTATTTGTCTTTGTATGTGGGATTACATTTATGTTATACATTGTTATCTCAGCACCAGATTTTAATGTTGAGAATTTATATACATCAGAAGCTTCGATTGTTTATGATGCAAATAATAATGAGATTGCAAGACTAGGAACAGAAAATCGTGAGCGTGTTACATATGATGATTTACCGGAAGTATTTATTGATGCCTTAGTTGCAACAGAAGATTCAAGATTCTTTCAACATAAAGGCGTTGATATGGCTAGATTTTTAAAGGCATCTATTGGACAGCTTTTAGGCCAAAGTGGTGCTGGTGGCGCTTCTACATTAACAATGCAAATTGCTAAACAAAGATATAATGGTAATGAATCTAGTGGTATTAAAGGCATTGTTCGTAAATTTTCCGATATGTACATGTCAGTATTCAAATTAGAAAAGAATTATACTAAAGAACAACTTATTGAGTATTATGTAAATATTCCGGAACTTGGTAATGGTTCATTTGGTATTGAACAAGCAAGTCAAACTTATTTTGGTAAGTCCATTAGTGAAGTTACTTTATCAGAGGCGGCACTTTTAGCTGGACTATTCCAAGCCCCTACTGCTTATAACCCTTATAATTCGGTAGAAAAAGCGGAAGCAAGAAGAAATCAAGTTTTATACTTAATGAAAAGACATGGTTATATTACGGATACCGAATATGAAGCAGCTAAAAAGATAAGTGTTAAATCGTTATTAAATGAAAATAAAACTAATTATAATAAGTATCAGGGATTTATCAATACTGTAATAAGTGAAGTTGAAAAAAGAACTGGTAAGAATCCATATTATGTTTCAATGAAAATTTATTCAACATTGATTCCAGAAAAACAACAAGTTATTAATGATATTTATGATAATAATAAGAATGTTAAATGGGTTAATGAAAATATTCAAGCCGGTATTGCAGTTACAGATGTAAAAAGCGGTGCGATTGTAGCAATTGGTACAGGACGTAAAAAAGGTCTTAGAATATTAAATTATGCGACGGATATTAAAAAACAACCAGGATCAACAGCAAAACCAATATTTGATTATGGTCCAGCGATTGAATATTTAAATTGGTCAACAGGGCAAACGATTGTCGATGAACCTTATACTTATAGTAATGGTAGTTCAATTAAAAACTGGGATAGTCGTTATGAAGGAGTTATGACAATTAAGAAAGCGCTTGCTTCTTCAAGAAATATCCCTGCTCTTCAAACTTTCCAAGCTTTAACGCAAAATCAAATTAAAACTTTTGTTACAGGTTTAGGTATTACTCCTGGTTATGACAAAAATGGTTATATTAATGAATCACATAGTATGGGTGGTTTTGATGGTGTAAGTCCTTTACAATTAAGTGCTGCTTATGGGGCTTTTGCTAGAGGTGGCATATATATTGAACCTTATTCAGTTACAAAAATAGAATTTGTAGAGTCTGGTGATACTTATACAGTTACTCCAGAAAAAAGAGTTGTTATGGAAGATTCAACAGCTTATATGATTAATATGATATTAAAGTATGCGGTTACTGGTGGATATATTTCACCAGGAACTAAGAGTGGAACGGATATTTGTGCAAAAACCGGTACTTCTACTGTTGATGGTAATTACAAGAAAAGTTTAGGAATTAAAGAAAGCATCATTGGAGATGCATGGCAAGTTACCTACTCTCCAGATTATGTAATGTCTGTTTGGGTTGGTTATCCAGAGCTTACAGCAAAAACATATTTAACTAAAGCCGTTGGTAATACTTTAAAGAAAGCAATTACGAGACAACTTACAAAAGGTATTTTAGAACCAAATTCTAAATTTACACAGCCGGCATCAGTTGTTACGGCAACAGTAGAACTTGAAACTACACCACTAACACTAGCTAGTGATTATACACCTGAGAATTTAAAGAGTGTTGAATACTTTAAAAAAGGAACAGTTCCTGATGAAGTGTCTACAAGATTTAGTCAGCTAGAAAATCCAACAAATTTAAAAGCAGTTTATAATATTGGATCAGTAGAACTTACTTGGGATGCTATAAAAATGCCTGATGCTATTGATGATAATTATTTAGCAACATATTTTGAAGAAGGTTATAAAACTTTCGCAGAAAAATATTTAGCAAGAAGAAAAGAATATAATTCATCTTATATTGGAACGAATGGATATCATGTTTATATTAAAAACGCTAGTGGAAATTATACTGATTTAGGTTTTACTACTAATAATAAATTTACTTATACAGGAGCAATAAGTGGCGCGACAACATTTATGGTTAAATCTAGTTATTCAATATTTAAAGCAAATATGAGTTCGGGAGTTTCTGTTACAGTCTCTCCTACTGGTGATATTGAACCAGAGCCAAGTACAAACTGGACAATTGAATTAAATGGTAATAGTGAAATAACCGTTAAAGAATATTATGATTTATTAAATAGTGGTAAAGATCCTTTGAAAATAACTGATAATGGCAGCGATGTTACAAATAAAGCGCAAATTAATTCAACATGCTGGAAAAATGATAAAGAAGTTAGCTGTGAAACACTTGATTGCAGTGAAAGTTATACTATTCAGCACACAGCGTTTTATAATAACAAATCCAAAACAATGAAAAGGCTGTTAAAGGCTGGATGTTAATTTAAGTAAGCATATTATAATGCTTACTTTTTAATTGGATTAGAATAGTATCCATGGTATAATTTAAATGGTGATAATAGTGGATGAAAGAATAACGGAGTATGGTTCTTATAAAGGAAAACATATTAATTTATTTATTTTAAAGAATGTAATTAAGTCAATTATTAAAATTTTAGTTAGACCCTTTTTATATCTTTATTTTATTTTTAAGTATCATAATATTTGGAATTTAAAAAAAGATTTAACAAATAAAAATAAGGGACTATTGCTTAGTTATTATTTAGAATATTTTACTAAGAGAGGCGCTTATATTGGGGTTAATGCTAAATTTAAAGATATACCTTGTTTGCCTCATGGTGTTTTAGGACTGTTTGTGTCTAACGATGCGGAAATTGGTAAAAACTGTGTAATCTTTCAGCAAGTAACAATTGGTTCAAATACTATTTTAGGATCTAAAAATTTTGGTTCTCCTAAAATTGGAAATAATGTGTATATTGGTGCAGGAGCTAAAATAATTGGTAATATAACGATTGGCGATAACTGCCGAATTGGCGCCAACGCCGTAGTAACTAAAAGTATGGAACCAAATACGGTTGCAGTTTCTGCCCCTACTAAGTTTATTTTAAAAAATGATTTGGATAATAGGTATATAATTAAAGGAAAAAAAGATAATTATTATTATAAAGATGGTAGTTATTACCTTTTGGAGGATAATGATGAAAAAAAATAAATTGGAAATTTTGTCTTTAGTTATTGTTGGGATTATCATTATTCTACTTTTAAATGTGGATTTTAATAGTTTTAAAAAAGATAATAATAATAATAATAATCCAGCAAATGGTACAAAAAATAATAAAGTGAAAAAAAGCACGGTTACAATATCTTTTGTTGGAGATTTAATACTTTTAGAAAATCAAGTAAAAGCCGGTTATAATGGTAGTGAATATAATTTTGACAAGATGTTTGAATATACTAAAAGTTATTTTGCAGAAGCAGATTATTCTATCGGAGTTTTAGAAGGACCGGTGGCTAGTGGTTCTTATACAAGTGGAAACTTTGATGATGGCAAAAGATTAATTTTAAATTTTCCTTTACAGTTTGCCGAAAGCATTAAAAATAGTGGGATTGATTTAGTTACGATAAGTAATAATCATATACTTGATAAAGGAGTAAAAGCTGTTAGTGAAACTATTGAGTCGCTAAATAATATCGGATTAGATTATACGGGTGATAGTAACAATAATAAAATTGTAGATATAAATGGACTTAAAGTTGGTGTGCTTGCTTATACTTATGGAAGTAATTACTACTCTACTGACTCAATAATAGATTTAAATGTTACTAATGTTATTGTTAAAGAAAGTAATAAGAATTTTAATAAAATTAAAGAAAAGGTTATAAATGATTTTGAAACATTAAAGAAACAAAATGTTGATTTTATTATTGTCCTTCCTCATATGGGAACGCAGTTTGCTCATAGTACTGATTCAATGCAAAATACATGGAATCAAATATTTGCAGAAAATGGTGCAGATATTATCTTTGGAGATCATTCTCATGCTGTGCAGCCAGTTACTTATTTAGGCGATACTGTAATTGTTAATTCACCAGGTAATTTTGCTAATCAATATTATAAATTCGATGGAGATGCCACTGCTATTACTGAAGTTACAATTGATAAAAACACTAAAAAAATAGTTTCTGCTGATGTTATTCCTATGTATACTAGAGGAGATGAAAATGGATTTTACTACTCTATTCCAATTTATGATATTATGACTAATAAGGAAATATATGATGATTTTAGTACTACAGAACTAGCAAGAATTAAAAAAGTACAATCATTAATAACGAAAGTAATGCTCGGGAAAGAAGTCAGTTTAGATAGTATAGAAAAAAGATATTATTTATATAAGGATGGATATAAAAGTAATTTAAGTGATACTTTGGTTATTGATAAAAATTTACAAGACAAAGTATTATATTCAGAATTAAAAGAAAGTAAGGAAGTTTGTTTTATTGGTGATAGTATTACAGCCGGCTCAAGAAATGGTGGTTATAGTTGGTACTTACCACTTATGGCTAATTTTGATGCGACAATAAAAAAAGTAGCATATGACTCTTACACTACTAAATTATTACTAGCAAATAAATCAGAAGAAATAAAAAATTGCGCTGGGGATTTAAATATTATTGCTATCGGGACTAATGATATTAGGTATAGAGATAATACGGCAGCTTTGACTAGTGAAGATTATATTAATAATATGGAAAAAATTGTCGGTTTAATTAAAAGTGAAAATAGTAAGGCCCAAATTGTATTAATTGCACCATGGTATTCAATGGATAATGACAGTAATGCATTAATGTCACTTCAAGAAAAAGAAAAGTTATTTAGCGAATATAGTAAGGCATTAAATGAATTTGCTAATAAAAATAATTATTTATATATAAATGCAAATGATGAAATAAAGCAAACAATTAATCAAAGTGTAAGTAGTTATTATATGGTTGATTTTATACATCCAAATAAAACTAGAGGTATTTATTTATATAGTTTAGCTGTACTTAATGCAAGCAAGTAAAAATAGTCGGATTAAATATATCCGACTATTTTTTATATTTACATCTATCTTTAAATTTACAATCATCACAGCAAGGGTTTATACTTTTGCAAAAATAACGGCCAAATAATAATATTTGTTCTCCTACTTTATTCCATTTTTCTTTAGGAATTTCTTTCATTAATTTGGCTTCTATAACATTCGGCGTATCTTCTTCATTTGCTAAGCCAAGTCTTACCGCTACTCTGTTTACATGCGTATCAACAGGAATACAAGGTACATCATAAATGTTTTTTAATACCACATTACATGTTTTACGCCCTACTCCTTTTAATGACTCTAAATAAGCGCGATTATTTGGTACTTTTCCTTGATAGTTTAAAACTAAAGATTTAGCAATTTCAATTATATATTTACTTTTCTTAACAAAAGAACCACAAGGTTTTATAATCTTTTCGATATCTTTCTTATTAGCCTTTGATAAACTAAAAATATCATACTTATTAAATAAGTCTTTGGTAACTAGATTTACTCTCTTATCTGTACACTGTGCAGATAACACAGTAGCAATTAATAATTCATAATCTTTATTATAATCTAATTCGCATTTAGGATTAGGAATGTAATAATCTAGTATTTTATAAAAATCAGTCTTCATCTTCTAACCAATTATAATCGAATAAGACCGGTTCGTCTTTTTTGGATTTTTTATTTCTATTTTCCATGTGGGCTTTTACATCATTCATATTTTTAAAGCCTTTTTTGCCCCACTCATAAATGATGCGATCAATATATCTTAAATTGCTAACGCCATTAAATGTTGCTTCTTTTAAAGCTCCAATAATCATTTCTTCGTCCATGCCAGAACTAATCCAGGCATTAATCATTTCATATTCCATTGGAGATAAAGTACGAGAAAATTCTTTTTCAAATATTTCGAAAATATTACTTTCGGTTTTCTTTTTAATATTTAAATTAATTTCACTTACCATAGCTTTATATAAATTAGATAAATCTAATACTTCCGTAACTTTACCATCTTTTCCTTTTTCCATTTTTATAGCAAGAAGTCCCTTTGATGATAGTAAAGAAAAACTTTCTAAAATACTTTTTTCAGATAATAATGTTTCCTTTTTTATTTCAGGAACGTTTAAGGTAGGAATATCTAAATTCATAAAATATATTAGTAATAATAATTCGTTTATACTTAAATTATAATCAGCAACTATTTTAAATAACTGCCTTTTAAAAGTATAATCTTTAGCCTTTATAAGACCTTCTAATATATTGTTACTCATATTATCACTTCCAAACTTTTAAAATGTACTCTTTTAATGATTTTTCTTCATTAATAATTTTATTATCTAAAACTTTATTAATAATGTCATTATATATAATATTTATGGTTTCGGCTTTTTGAATATTTAATAAATTGCCGATATCATTAAAACTTATCTTTAATTCTTTTCTACTAGTTATAGGTAACCTTTGCTTTTTTAAAGAAATATCTTTAACATCTATACCTAAAATTTGGGCAGCTACAGTTATAATATATAAATCTTCTTCAAACAAAAGCTGATTAGTTATAACACCGTTTTTTACTATATTACGAATTTTCTTAATAACTTTTAAATTATTTTTAGTAAAAGGATAGTTATCACTAAAATCAATCTGTGACCATATTCCTAATAAATCAGGCACAATTATAATATTATCATAGTTTATCTCTAAAGTATCTAAAAGATTTAATTCTTTTAATAATTTTAAACCGATAGATACATTTTTACTAGAAAAAATTTTATCTAATTCTTCCTTTTTTCTTGTGTAACTCAAACTTTTAATCAAGTCTTTGTTATTTTTTATAAATTCTAAAATTTTTTCGTCTAATTTAAAATTTAAAGTAGTAGCAAATCTGATAGCGCGTAATATTCTTAAAGGGTCTTCTTTTAATTTTTCATCAGTGTTACCGATTACTCTTATAATTCTATCAGCGATATCTTTTTTACCATTTAAATAATCAAATATTTGACCATCTTTATTCATACATAAAGCATTAATGGTAAAATCTCTTCTTTTAATATCTTCAAGAAGATTACTAGTATAATTAATGGTAAGTGGTCTTCTTTTTTCATAATTACTTTCCGTGCGATATGTTGTAATATCAAAATTATATTCCCCATCTGGTATAGAGACTGAACCATAAATAACTGGGGCTTTTTTTATATCAAAAATAGTCATAATATCTTTGGGTAAAGCATTAGTGCATATATCAACATCAGTTGTATAAATATCAAGTAAATAGTCTCTAACAAAGCCTCCTACAATATAAGCTTCGAAACCATTACTTTCTATCTTTGATAATATTTTTTGTATTTTTAAGTTCATATTAGCACCCATAGAAAGTATATCAAATTATTTATGTTTTGTTAACATTTATTATTGGTTTTAATTCTTCTAAATGATGAGCCAATGGCTCTTCCTAATTCAAGTAAAGTGTTAATTAATCTAGATACTGCATTTAAAATAGATCCAGATACTCCACCACCAGATATTTTTAATAATTCATAATCACTCATTAATTACACCTTAGAGGTCTTAAATAACCATCAATAATGCCAACTAACAAGGTTATTAGAGAACCAAAGACAATACCTATTGTTAATTTAATAGCGCCTCCGGTTACTAAATTCATTTCTTCATTTGTTAACATTTATCTTCCTTTCTAGCAGTTAAATTAATAATTTTATTAAAGGGATATTTTTCATACATATGACTTACATATATAATAATTTTTTCTTTATAGAAATTGTTTATATTATTTATTATTTTCATTCTTAAATAATGACTCACTTCAGATAATGCTTCATCAATAAATAATATTTCAAAATCTCGGTATAACCCTCTAGCTAAAATAATTCTTTGCCTTTCTCCTCCACTTATATTATCTTTTACTAAAGTGTTATAACCTAAAGATTTACTTTTTATTATTTTATTTAAATCTAGCATCTCCGCAATTTTATTAAATTTTAGTTCGTTAAATTCTTGATCTAATATAATATTATTTTTTATAGTGTCATTAAATAATACTTCATCTTGCCTTATATAACTGATATTATTTTTTAAATTATTTAAACTAATATCTTTAATATTTACATTATCTATTTTTATGGTTCCTTCATAATTATCAATATTTTTGTAAAGTATATTTAATAAAGTACTTTTTCCAGAGCCATTATCACCAATTAGTAATATTTTATCTTTAGGATTAATAGTTAAATTAAAATTATTAAATACTTTATTAATATTAATACAATAAGAAAGATTAGTTATATTAATACTTTTATACTTTGTTTTTGTGCCTTTATAAGGGTTTTCATCTCTTATATAGTAAACACTATTAATTTGATGTAAAACGCTTTTAAAATAGATTAAATTTGGCATTAATGAGATATAATAATTAACACTATTTAAATAGAAATCATGATACATAATAAATATTAAAATATTATCTAGAGTCATAGTATCTATACCAATATAAATAATTATAATAATGGATAGTGTGTAATAAATATCTTTTAATAATTCAATAACATTTAATCTTTTTTGCAGGCCATATATATTTTGATAATTGTCATTAATTAAAGAAGTTATTTTACTTTGAAAATAAGAATCTTTATTTAAAATTTTGATTGTTTTAATTTTTGTAATGCACTCAATTAAATAATCAAACTCTAAGTTTTCACTATCTATGCATTTAAGGTAAAATAAATATATCTTTTTATTTAAAAAATAGTTAATTAATATATATATAGAAGTTAATGCAAATAAATATAAACTAATTTTAGAATTCGAAAAATAAATAATGAAAGACGAAAAAATAAAAACCTGAAAATAAATAATAATATTAATTAATTCTCTAGTAAAAAAATCTTTAATACTATTTAAATCACTAATACGAGATATAATATCCCCACTATTTTTTAACTGCAAATATTTAAAGGGAATAGAAAAATATTTTTTTATATACTTTACTAAAAGGTTTATATTAAATTTTTTATTTAAATGAGTAACAAGATAATTTTTAATATAATTTAGTAAACAATTAAAAGACAAGATAATTATAAATAATATAAATAATTTATAGTGATAATTAGAGATTATTTTCTTGATAAAATATATATTAGCTAAAGGAATAAGAACTAAAATTACACATAGCATAAGGATAAATATTATACTTAATAAATTTTGTTTTAGGATATTTTTTAGCAATAATATAAATTCTTTATTTTTACGATATTTAGGTAAAGAAGTTATTTTTTCAAACATTAATATATTGCCGGTAAATATTTTATTAAATTCTTCAGAACTAAATTTACAATAGCCTTTTGCTGGATCCATAATGTAAACATAATTATTATGAATTTTATAAACAACTATAAAGTGATATAAATAATCATTTATTTTTATTTGGGCAATAAATGGATTTTGTATATCATTAAAAGTATAAGTATTTTTACCAATTACAGCAAATCCATATTTAGTAGCAGCATTTTTAATATTTAGAAAAGTTGTACCTTCTTTAGTTGTATATGTATCATGCTTAATAATTTCTAGTGGCACATAGCCATCATAGTACTTTATAATCCAAAATAAAGCACAAGCACCACAGTCACTTTCATCATCTTGCTTAATAAAAAAATTTTTCATTTATTTCTCCCTTCACTATTTACTTTAACGATAAAAGTCATATTTCCTTTTAATTTGTTAAAGATGTTCATATGTGGAAAAAATAATGAAAAATTATTTTACCAATTTTTTAAAATGCAAAAAATCTTTTTTTAATTTTTCTAATCTTTGATATAGTCTTTGATTATTAAGTAAGTATGGATATGCTTTATATAAACGAAGTTTTATCTTATTAAGTTTAATATTTCTACTTTTAGTATATTCATTTAAAATCACTTCAAGATGAGAAGAAATACGACAAATTCTTCTCGCTTCTAAATAACTTAAAATTATATCAGTAATAAGTAAAATCAAAATAATTAAAGATATCCACTTTAAATATTTTAAATTTATAAAATGAAATAAATAGATAATAAAAGGCTCAATTAAATAGATGATAAAAATACCAAAGGAGCCAAAAATAATGGCATCAAAAGTATTTATGCGACCATTTAAATTATATTTTATATCATAATTCCAAAATTTTTGAGAAAATAATTTTTCTAAGATAATGGATGTAACATATTTAACAATTTGTCCGATTATTATGCTAAATACAACTACAACAATTACATCATTATAATACCCTTTTAATAAATATATTATTATTAAAGAAATAAAACCATACATAGGCATAATGGGTCCCATTAAAAAACCTTTATTTACCCATTTTTTATTAATAATTCTAGTGCTACAAACGGCAAATAGATAACTAAAAAAAGAAATAATAATAAAAAGTAAAAAGTAATAAATTATGCCTTTCATATAATGTCTCCTAATAAAATATTACTATTTTTATTAATAATTATCAAGATTTTTAAAGGAAATTAAAGATTTTTAGTTAATATAAATAATAGAAAGTAATTTCTAATGAGTAATGAGATTAGAAAGGATTATATGTTTTATTTTAAATTTTTATTAAGAACAGTTTTAAGATTATTAAAATATGTTATTTAATTAAGTGAATATTCTTTACCTAATTTAATATAATTTAGTAATTGGAGGATTTATGATAAATAAACAAAAACTATGGTTCTTAACTCTTTTTAGTATAATTTTAGTTTTAGCGGTATACTACACTATATTACCTGAAAGTAGCTTATCAAAAATTATTGAAAGTGAAAATAAAACTAGTAGTGCTGGCAGTGTTGAAATAACACCAGATGATGCTCTTGCAACGCTAAGAATAGCAGATGAAGAAGAAGTTTTAAGCCAAATGAGTGCTTTACAAGAAACACTTCTAGATGAAAAAACAAATGCCGATGACAAAAATAATGCCTTTGAAAAATTAAAAAATATTAATATTAACAAAGGAAAAGAAGATGCATTAGAAACACTTATATTAAAAACTTACAATTTAAAAAGTTTTATAAAAATAAAAGATGATCAAATAAATGTTACAATTTCTTCTAAAGAAGGTTCTTATAAAAATGCCAATGACATCATTAGAACTATTCAAAAAGAATTTAAAGAAAAGAAATATATAACTGTTAAGTATCAATAATGGGCAGATAAACTCACTTAATAGATTTTTTATCATAAAATAATTATAGGAAATCTATGAAAGTGAGGGAAAGATGCAAAAAAGTATATTAACTAACAGAGAAAAAGAAGTATTTGAATTATTGGTTTTAAATAAAAGCACTAAAGAAATTAGTGACTACTTAGGTATTAGTGAAAAAACTATTAGAAACCATATATCTAATGTTATGCAAAAATTAAATGTTAAGAATCGTTCTGGCGCTATACTAGAATTAATAAAATTAGGTGAAATTTCATTATAGTCGTTATTTAACGACTTTTTTTAATGGATTATGAATAAACTTTTAATGGAGGATGTAAATGCTAAAAAATGGTATCAAAAAAAGAATTTTCTTAATTATTTCTAGTATTTTTATTATACTTATTATATATTTGTTTCCAACTAAAAAAGAAGATGCTAACTATGAAGAAAAAAAGGACAAAACTAAAGATGTCATTATATATTTGCTAGATGAAAAAGAATTTGTTTCTAGAGTTTCCGTTTATATGAAAGAAAATGAATTAGAAAAGAAAATAAAAGAAATGATAGAATACATTACTATTGATAGCAAAAATTCAAGTTATATAAAAGAAGGATTTAAACCTATAATTCCTAAAAATACTAAATTGTTATCTATTAGTATTGATAATGGTTTAGTTAAACTTAACTTTTCAAAGGAATTATTAACTATTAATGAAGCGAATGAAGATAAAATGATTAGTGCAATTATTTATTCGTTAACAAGTTTAGATGGAATTAAGGAAATATCTATATATGTTGAAGGAAATTTACTTACTAAACTACCAAACTCTGGTAAGTCCTTACCTTCTATTTTAAATAGATCTTATGGAATAAATAAAGTTTATGATTTAACAAAAATTAAAGGTTCGACTAAAACCACTGTTTACTATTTATCAAAATATAAAGATTACTATTATTATGTTCCTGTAACCATGATAAATAATGATGAAAAAGAAAAAATTGAAGTTATTATTGAAGAGATGGCTAGTAAAAGTGTATATCAGACTAGTTTAATAAGCTATTTAAAAGAATCCAAAGAAGTAAGTTATGAACTTGATAATGATAAATTAAATATAAATTTTACAAAAAATCTTTTTGATAGTTTAAATAAAAATAATTTAGTGGAAAGTGTAATATATTCAATAAATCTTTCAGTTAAAGATAATTATAATATTAAGGAAGTTAATTATAATATAAATGATTATTCCTATAGAAATTATAATATTTAAAAAATAGTGATCATATCATAATGAACACTATTTTTATTTAGGATTTATTTAATTTAACAATTTTGTAAGGGTAATAATCTTTGTACTCATAACTTGCATCAAAAAATTATTCAAGATTTTTATTTTATGAAAGCCAACATTTTGCCGCGTTCATTTTCATATTCATCTATTATTTTATAATCATCTTTTAATATATTACGGATGGAATAAATATTATCTTTATGTGCTTTGGTAAACATGTGACTTTTTCCTAAGCTTTTTGCATAATTATTAATAACTTTTAGCATTGCGAGTTGCAAATTATTTCCAATATATTCTTTCCTAACCATTACGGGTCCTAAACTACCGGTTATTGATTCATCATAATCTATATGATGTTTTCTTAATGATTTGTTAGAGGATGGAATGTAAAATACAGAACAAACTGGCATATTTTGATCATAATAAAGCCAAATTTTTCCTCCATTATTTAATATTTCAATTATTTCATTTTTTGAAAAAGTTCCTAACCATTCAGGATGAGGCATATTTTTTCTAACATAATTATATAACCATAAATAATCATTTATATTTATATCATTACTAACTTCTTTTAAATCTTTTAGCTTCATAATACTCTACTTTCTTTTATACTTTATTAAATTATTAATTTTCTATATCATATCACTAAGCAACTTTGATGTTTTTTTATCATAAAATATAATTCTTTCTTTTTTATTTGTCTCTTTCAAAAGATTATAATTTAATAAATACGTGCAAAATTTTGCTTTATTATTCAAACTAAATGGATAATAAAAATGTTTGCTTATAAAAATTTCTTTACCAGTATATTTTATTAGCGATATTTTTTGCAGACACAAATTTGTTTTTAAAACTCGGAAATATGGACCACCATAAAATTTTTGTCCATATCTTTGTGATGTTATTTTGTATGTATTATTATCAATATATTTAAAATCTTTAAAACTTGGATTCTTTATATTTTTATTCGAATAAACATCTAAAACTAAAGATTTAAAAATACTTGATTTCATCTTTTGAATGTATTTATCTATATTAATCTTTTCATAATTTTTATAGATAAGCAATTCATACGGTTCAACAATTAAATAATAATTATCAGCACCATAAAACTCAACTATTTTTTGCTGTAATCCACATTGATTAGAATCATTAAAGTTTTCATTTATTTTCCAAAATGAAATATTGACATTTTTAGAATACTTTTTTAATATTTCGGTGGATTTATCTCGTGAATTTTTATCTACAAGGACAAAGTTTTTAATCCCTAAATTTATGTAATGTTGCATCCAAACTTCAGTAAAATTTTCAAAATTATTGTAAAAACATATTAAAATGATACTCTTTTTCAAAACAGGACTTGTTACTTGAATTAATGTTTTGGTAGAAAGTCCTTCAATATAACTATTAAATATTTGATCGCTTATTTCATTATTATTAAATTCTTTTTTTGCTAATTTTAATAAATTTTGTTTTAATGGAATGCCTACATTTAAATTTTTTATTTGATTTATTCTAATATCTATTTTTTCTTTTCTTATTCTAGAAAGCCTTTTTATAGATTCAAATAATGGTTTGAAATTGATATTATTAAATATTTCCATTTTACCAGTTTGAATGTGGGGAGTTTTTAATTTTAATATTCTTTTCATATATGATGTTATAGAACCGTGGGATATTATCATTATAGTGTTATTTTTAAAATTATTTTCGCTAACCTCTTTCAAAAACTCATTTAATCTATTTTCAATCTCATAATTATTTTCGCCATATTCTCCTAACCTAATAAAATAATCGCCATTTATTTGTTTTTTTCTAGTATTATCTAAATTTTCATTATTCTTTTGATGAGTATATTTTCCATGATTTATTTCACGAATTCTATTTTCGATTACTACTTCTGTTTCTGGGTATAAATTACTAACATAATGAGCAGTTTGAATTGTTCTAGGTAATGGTGATACATATATTTTATCAATCGAACTTGGCAAGTTCTTAATTGTTTCTTTAACTGTATTGATTCCTTTGACGGTTAAGGTTGACCAATAAATTTCTTTATCTGAGAACAATTCATTAACATTATCACTTGCTTCACCATGTCTTAAAAAAATTATATTCATTTTAATCCTCCAAACTTTATTCATTATAAAAATTGCACCTAAATATAACAAAAATGAAATTTTAAAAATTTCAAACGTAGTTTATAGACTTTTTGTTTCATCTAGCATTTTCTGTTTTAATCTTCATGAATATCAATCTTTAATAACAATATATCATATGACAAAAGAAAACTCCATCATCTGATGAAGTTATTCCACATTATAGACAGGATCATTTATTAGTCGCACCTGGAAGCGAAAAACATTGTCGCCTGGAATCATTTATTAGTCGCACCATTCAGAAGCGAAAAACATTTTCACACTTTTCAGTGCAATATGCATATACTATATTTTTATAAAAATGTCAATAAGTATATCATTTATAGTATATTCATCAAAAAACGATATTATTATTTTTCTGGTTTATTCTTAAGACAAGCACTTTATAGTATTTTAAATAAATTACTTTCTATCCTCAGACTTGATAGCAGCTTGTGCAGCGGCTAAACGGGCAATTGGAACTCTAAATGGTGAGCAAGAAACATAGGTTAATCCTATATTATGGCAGAATTCTACGCTTGATGGATCTCCACCGTGTTCTCCACAAATGCCAAGTTTAATATTGGGTCTTGTAGATTTACCTTTTTCTACAGCCATCTTAACTAACTGACCTACACCAACTTGATCTAATTTAGCAAATGGATCTTGTTCATAAATTTTCTTTTCATAGTAAGCGCCTAAGAACTTACCAGCATCATCTCTTGAAAAACCGAATGTCATTTGAGTTAAATCGTTTGTACCAAATGAGAAGAACTCTGCTTCTTTGGCTATATCATCAGCAGTTAATGCAGCTCTAGGTATTTCAATCATAGTACCAATATGATAATTCATATCAGAACCTTTTTCTTTTTTAACAAGTTCAGCAGTTTCTACTACAATATCTTTAACATATTTTAATTCTTTAACTTCACCAACAAGAGGAATCATAATTTCTGGTACAATATCAAATCCTTCTTCTTCTTGAACTTCAATAGCGGCTTCCATTAAAGCACGAGTTTGCATTCTAGCGATTTCCGGATAAGTTACAGCTAAACGACAACCTCTGTGACCCATCATTGGGTTAAATTCATGTAGTTCATTACATACATCAATGATATGTTCAACAGTTATTCCCATTGAAGATGCAAGTTCGGCCATTTCACTTTCCGTTTTAGGAATAAATTCATGAAGTGGTGGATCGATATAACGAACAGTCATTGGTAAGCCTTTTAATTCCTTATACATTTCTTTAAAGTCATTCTTTTGATATGGAATTAATAAATTTAAATATTTTTCTCTATCTTCAACAGTTTCAGATAAAATCATTCTTCTTAGATTAAAGATTCTTTCTTCATCAAAGAACATATGCTCAGTACGGCATAGACCAATTCCTTCAGCACCTAATTCAATAGCTTTTTTAGTGTCTTTTGGAGTATCGGCATTAGTTCTAACACCTAATTTACGGTATTTATCAGCCCAAGCCATAACGCGGCCAAATTCACCAGCAATAGTAGCATCAACAGTTGGAATAGCACCATCATAAATATTACCAGTCGTACCATCAATAGATATTACATCTCCTTCATGATATACTTTGCCGGCTAAAGTAAATTCTTTTTTGGCTTCATTCATAATAATGTCACCACAACCAGATACACAGCAAGTACCCATACCACGAGCAACTACAGCAGCATGGCTAGTCATACCACCACGAACAGTTAAAATACCTTGAGCGGCTTTCATACCAGTAATATCTTCTGGAGAAGTTTCAAGTCTAACTAAAACAACTTTTTCCCCTTTTCCACCGATACCATAAGTAGCAGCGTCTTCAGCAGTAAAAACAATTTTACCACAAGCAGCACCAGGTGATGCACCTAAGCCTTTACCAACAGGAGTGGCAGCATTTAGGGCCTTACTATCGAATTGAGGATGTAATAGTGTATCTAAGTTTCTTGGATCAATCATTAAAACAGCTTCTTCTTCACTGCGCATACCTTCATCAACTAAATCACAAGCAATTTTTAAAGCAGCTTGAGCAGTTCTTTTACCGTTTCTTGTTTGAAGCATATATAATTTACCATGTTCTACAGTAAATTCCATATCTTGCATATCACGATAATGATTTTCTAAAGTAGTACATACTTTTTTAAATTCTTCAAAGGCTTCAGGGAATTTATCAGCCATTTCTGATATCTTCATTGGAGTTCTAACACCAGCAACAACATCCTCACCTTGAGCATTTGTTAAGAATTCACCAAATAAACCTTTTTCACCAGTTGCAGGGTCTCTTGTAAAAGCAACGCCAGTTCCACAATCATCACCCATGTTACCGAAGGCCATAGATTGAACATTAACAGCAGTGCCCCAAGAATATGGAATATCATTATCTCGACGATAAACATTAGCACGAGGATTATCCCAAGATCTAAATACAGCTTTAATAGCGCCCATCAATTGTTCTTTAGGATCATCAGGAAATTCTTCACCAATTTTAGATTTATATTCTTCTTTAAACTCTTTTGCTAATTCTTTTAGATCATCAGCAGTAAGTTCAACATCTAATTTAACATTTTTTTCTTCTTTCATCTTATCGATTAATTGTTCAAAGTATTTTTTACCTACTTCCATAACAACATCAGAATACATTTGAATAAATCTACGATAGCAGTCCCAAGCCCATCTAGGATTATTAGATTTTTCAGCAAGAACATTTACTACTTCTTCATTTAAACCTAAATTAAGAATTGTATCCATCATACCAGGCATACTTGCTCTTGCACCACTTCTGACAGAAACTAATAATGGATTTTCTTTATCGCCAAATTTTTTACCAGTAATTTCTTCCATCTTAGAAATATATTCATTAATTTGACTTTCAATTTCTTCATTAATAGCGCGACCATCTTCGTAGTACTTAGTACAAGCTTCAGTGGTAATAGTAAAGCCTTGAGGAACTGGTAAGCCAATATTAGTCATTTCGGCTAAGTTAGCACCCTTACCTCCTAAAAGATTACGCATGCTTGCATTACCTTCGCTAAATAAATAAACAAATTTTGTCATGTTAATCACTTTCCTTTTCTATAAATGTTAATTTATTTATATAATAATTATTATCTTTTTTATCGATAATAAGTATTGCCTCTTTTATAAATGTATCAATATTATAGTCAGTGTAATCGCTGCCACAAATTATGGCATTATAATTAACAACACCTAATTTAATATAAATAGTATCTTTTTCTGTTTTTACTTTATATGCTTTAAAACAATAGTCATAGTTTGGATTTACATCATAGAAATAATTTCCATCTTTTAAGTAATTATTTAAAATTTCACTGGAAATATTTCGATTAAATAACTTATTAGCAGTTTCATCAAGTATTTCTTTGGTTAAAGTCTTATTGTTTTCTTCATAAGCAAAACTATAAACAAATTTGAATAAATTTTCATCATTTTGCAGTAAATCTTCATTTACATTATTAATATACTTGGTTACAGAATTATTAATTGCGGTTAAAAAAGGTTTACTAGATATATTTTGATTATATTTAATTTTATCAATTGAAGTTAATTTTTGATAATTTTCTATATCAACGGTTTGATCTGGTTCTTTAGGAATATCATAACCATATTTATCAGTAGTAAAAATATATTTTACGAGCGATAAAATAACTATCGAGCCGATAATTATAAGAACTATAATAATAATTTTACTTAATAATATAATATCTTTATCTTCTTTCATAATAAATCAATCCTAACAAAAAAATTATACCAAAAAAGAAGATTTTATACTACTATTTTTTAGCTCTTGGATGAGCATTTAAATAAACTTTACGGACCTCTTCATTAGTTAAGTGAGTATATATTCCAGTGGTGCCTAAAGAGGCATGACCAAGGAGTTCTTGAACACTTTTAATGTTACATCCTTCATTGAGTAACATGGTCGCAAAGGTGTGTCTAAAGGTATGAGGAGTTACTTTAGAACTGATGGATGCTTTTTTGACAATATTTTCAATTATTAAACGAATACCCCTTGACGTTAGCGGATTACCATTATTGTTTACTAATAAAAACTCACAATTTTTTCCATTTAATAATATATTTCTACTGTTATGAAGGTAATTATCTAAAGCATCTTTAGCATAAGAACCATAGTAGACAATTCTTTCTTTACCACCTTTGCCATGAACTTTTATTTCATTATTATTAAAATCTATAGCATCCATCTTAACACTTGATAATTCACTTACACGCATACCAGTAGCTAAGAGTAATTCTAATATTGAACGATTACGAACGTCTAAAGGACTATCTGATAAAGTATTTATCATTTCTAAATATTCATTATATTTAAAATAATTAGGTAATCTTTTATCAGTTTTTAAATTACTTACTAAATTAAATGGATTACTAGTAATTATTTTTTCTTTTTCTAAATATGTATAAAAACTTCTTAAAGTACTAATGGCACGATTAATGGAAGTGCTTTTATAGCCGGATTTTTGTAAGCTCATAATAAAATTACTAACATCTTCATATTTGATTTTTAAATAATTTTTATGGTTTATTTTTAAAAATTCAGCAAAACGATACAAGTCTATTTCGTAATTTATTTCCGTATTATTAGAATATTTTTTTTCATAAGCAATATAATCAAGAAATTCATTTATTATATCTTTCATATTTATCACAAGTACATTATAGCACGGATAAAAAAAACTAGGTAATTTTTACCTAATTTATAAATCTAAAGTTTCAATATTTTCAGATTTTTTGGACTTTTTTGCTTTTTTGCGTTCTTTTTTTACCACTTTAACTTTTTTGTTTGTTTTATCAAATTTGTGCTTTTTCATACCAACGATAAAGTAAACAATTAGGCAGAAAATGATAACTGCCACCGCAATTAAATAATTTTTATATTCTTCAATTATAGTTTGTTTTTCAATTAAAATAGTGTATTCACTAGTGTTTGATTCATTATCAAATACCGTAATAATTATTTTACTACCATCTTTAATATCTTTATTGCCATTAATTATATATGATGCATTTTCATCAGATGTTTGAACATTTACATTTAACTCTTTAGTATTATGACTAACTTTTAAATTGTAGTTAAATACTTCTGGCTTAAAGTTAAGATTATAATCACTTATTGTAAGCTCTTTTAAAAGAGTTTTAGATATGACATTATGAGATCCAATATTTATATTAATAGTATAAGTAGTTTTTTGACTATTTTTAGTTAATGTTATAGTAACTATATTAGTACCCATTACATAATTTTCTGGGGCATTTACTTCAATTTTAACATCTTTATCTGTAGATGTACCTTCAACTTTGTAAGTATCTATTACATCATAGTTTAAGGTGTATTCAGTTTTAAATTTACTAAAGTCTTCAATCGCATTACCATTTACTATTATGTTTTCTAGATAAAGCATATCGCCTTCTGATACTTTAAAACAAGCATAGATAGTTTCATTTTTAGATAAGGTGTATTTATCTTTTATTCCGACGGTACAATCTTTTTCATTTGACCAGCCATTAAAAATGTAGCCTTCTTTAGTGGGAATAGTTAATTTAGATAAATCAACATCGCAAGTACTATTATTATCAGCTTTACAAGTTAGATTTTGATTATCGTTTACGCCATCAGTAACTTTCAAAGTATATACATTAATAGTAGACGGGGTTGTAGTGCTAGTTGATGTTGTTGATGTATTACTATTTTTTCCTTTTAAAACGGTGATATTTCTTTTTAAAGTATCTTGATTAGTAAAAGATGTATCAGATGAAGTGTATTTAAATTTTATGTTTTCTAAAGAAATATTGTATTTAGTTTCAGTATCAATAACTGGGGCAGTTAAAGTAATAATACCAACAACACGGCTATGCAAACCAGTTCCATCAAAAGTTAAGTTGTTACTATTTTTTGTTAAAGTATAATTGTCACCGGCTAGGCCACTTTTGTATGAAAAACCGTCTGGTAATACTAAATCCGCAGTAAATGTTGCACAGTATTCAGGTCCAAATATAGTACAAGTAAATTCGCCACCAGATCTTATTTTAGTAGTTGGACAAGTTAAACTAATGTTATCAGCATGAACACTAAGAGGAACTATAAATAATATTAATAATAAATACTTTAAATGTTTCATAGACACTTTCCTATTCTATTTGAATTTTAGCACATGAAGAAAAAAAAAACAATATTCATATGAAATATAAACAAAATAAAAAACAGAGATCATTCTCTGTAATTAGTATTGGTAATATCGAAGAGATTTGAACTTTCCCCTCAATATTTTTTAAGTATTAAATTATTTTCTTTCTTTTTTTATATATTCAATGTTAAACTCATCTAAATCGCTTATTTTAATTGTACCATCTTCTAGT
>CAKOOC010000005.1 GCA_934098375.1 uncultured Bacilli bacterium | reverse complement strand
AACTACTATAAACATTACAATAATCACATTATTTTTTTTAACATCTTTCATTCACAATTTCACCCGATATTTTCTATATAATTGTACTAATAATCCCCACCCACGTCAAGTTAATATCGTTCATATAAAAAGTCTATGGTATTAAAATATTTTGGGAGAATTATTTAATGAGTATTTATGTTAATGTTGCACTTGATTTGACAAATTATCGTATTAAAAAGAATTGCTTTCGGTTTTAGATCATTTAGAAGATTTAAATCTAAAATTATTATTTGCAAGAAAAATTAAAATCAATAAAAAAAGCCACACACACTATTTGACAATTAACCTTTTAAAAAAACAAAAATCCACACGCACTGTGTGGATTATATTACATTTTTATTGGTTTATTTGTTTCAGAATTTATTCGTTCTAAATCACTATAATCTTTAGCTTCAGTAGGTAGCTTCTTTTCTTTTAATCTTGTGGTAACTTTATTATTTAAATAGCCGTAAATAAGAGCAAAAACAGGAACAGCTACAAGCATACCAACAATGCCAAAAATATTACCAAATAATAAAATGGAAGCAAGAACCCAAAATGATTTTAAACCGGTACGAGAACCACATAATCTTGGTTCAATAATGTAACTATCAACTTGCTGCAAAGCAATGATAAATAAGATAAATACTAAGCATTTAGTGGGATTATCCATAAGGATTAATAAAGCACTAGGAATAGTTCCAATGTAAGGCCCAAAATAAGGAATCATATTAGTTATACCAATTAATACTCCAATAAGTAAAGCGTATGGATAACCAAAAATAGTTAAAAATATAAAAGTAATAAATCCGACAGTGAAACCATCAAGAAGTTTGCCAATACAGAAATTACCAAATATATCATTAGTATGTCTAGCATTATCTAATATATGATTAGCAGTTTTAACTTTAAAAATACTATAAGTTATTTTTTTAATACCAGATATAAATCCTTCTTTGTCGCTTAAATAATAAATAGAAATAACAAATCCCATTGCGATATTAAAAACTACTTTTACTGCGCCAAAGACACCATTTGATAATGATACTAACCATTTTTCCACCTGAGGCATTAAAGTATTATTGGTAAAATTAGTTAAATAGTCATTAATTGCTTCATAATTATTTAAAATTATCGTTTTTATTTCATCGTGATTACTTAATTTTTCTAATAAATAATTTTTAGTATCATTAAAATATGTAGGTAAATTAACAGCAAGAGTTTCAACACTTTTTAATAATTCTGGTAATATATAACTTATTAATAGTAAAATTAATCCTACAAATAAAGTAAAGGTTAAAGTAATACTTAAAGTGTTAGATATTTTTTCTTTTTTAATCTTACAAACTTTTTTAAATAATTTTTCGTTAAAAAATTTAACAATAGGATTTAATAAGAAAGCGAAGACAAAGCCAATAATAAATGGCGTAAAAAAGGAAATAATTAATTTTAAGTAGGTATATAATAAGCCAATATTGGTTATTACTAAATAAAATGTAATGGATGCGATTACAACTAAAAATAATGTTAAACCAATTTGATAATATTTATTTTCTTTTACTTTTTCTTTCATTTTGTTCCTCCTTACAATCTCCTAGTCTTTTTAAAACAGGTTCATTTAAAGTACTTAAATAATAATCTTCATCGAATAAGGCATAGATTAAATCTTTTCCTTTTTTTAATTTAATTTTCTTAGCATCTAAACCGTTTTCTTTAGCTTCTATTACATCTCTTTTTACTCTAGCACGGTAATCATAAGCAACAATTATATCTGCTCCGACACAAATAAATGATAAACTATTGATAATGGCAGTTGGATGGTCTATCATTTGATTAAAAATATTGATTAAATATGTGCCCGCTTCAGTACTATCATTAAGTAGTAAAACAAAGTCTTTAGCATAAATAGTTAAAAAAGCAAGAACAATTGAAATGCCCATTATCCAAGTTTTTAATTTTCCAAGATTTGAGCTTTCAATGCTAGAACCTTTGGTAGCACCACCGGTATTTATAAGAGTTATTATGGCTTCAGTTATAATGGGAAGAAGCATGATTGGATAACTCATTGATAAAAGGGCAAGTGTAGAAATACCAAACAATTTATCTGCAAGAGCATCAAGTAAAGCTCCAAACAAAGTAGGAACTTTTAATCGCCTTGCCATTATTCCATCGATACTGTCAGTTAATAATAGAATAATTAAATAAAAAATAATCTCTTTAGGATTCATATTAATGCAAATAATTGGCATTAAAAATGTTCCTATTAATCTTAGCATAGTAATGGAATTTACAAATATTTTAGCGCCTATTTTTCTCATATTCTACCTCTTTTTATATTTTAACATTAACTAAGTAGTTGTGCAATAAAAAAGCTTTACAATAATCTGTAAAGCAGATATTAATTACTGGGATATTTCATATTTTAAATCATAAGAAATATCATTATCATAAATTTTTATATTGTCTATTTCAGTATTATTATAGTGAACTATATATTTTATATTTTCATAATCATATGTATATGTTTTATTTGCTTCGTCTTTGATGGCGGTGTTATCAGTTTTGTTTAAAATATCTATTATATAATCAGGTAGCAAATAATTAATATTTACGTTATTTATAAGTTCGGGATTTTGAATTTCACTATCTTTTTTTATCTGGTATAAATTTGCAGAATCATATTTTATACGATAGATTTGATCATTAATTTCTAAGGTACCATTAAAAATATGATTATTAATATTACCTGAAATATAGTAGTCATTTATATAATATTTTACTTTTAAATCATTATTTATTAAATTATTTTTCATTTTAATATAGTTAATTACTGCTGTTGTAGTAGTATTATTTTTCTCGTTAACATCAGGTGTGGTTTTATTAAAAGCTGTACTAATAAAGGCAAACAAATAAATAATACCAAAGAAAATGGCCCAAAGTTTAAGTTTTATAATTATTTTGCCATCAGGGGTAGCCCATTTTTCTTTAAATGTTTTCTTTTCTTTTTTCATGATACCTCCTTATTTAATAAGACTTTTTGATAACCGTTTTTAAAGTCTTTAACGGACATTAAAGTCTTCCCTTTTGGTTTTATTTGAGTGATTTTAATGGCATCATCGATAGCTTTTATTACAAATGATTCTTTGTCTTCTTCAATTATTGTTCCGACATTCCCTTCACCTTTTACAATTTCGCATTTGCCAATTTTGTATTCAACATCATCCATTATAAAATACGCAAGTGGTGATGGAGATAACGCTCTTACTTTATTATATATATTAATGGCGGTGTCGTTAAAGTTTAAGTGTTCATCTTCTCTTTTAATAATTTTAGCAAAGGTGGCGTCTTCGTTATTTTGTTTTTCACGATGGTTGGTATGATTAATAATACTTGGTAAATTTTCGATAATCATAGTACTTCCTAAATTACTAAGTTTGTTTGATAAAGTTTCTAAATTATCATCATTTGTTATTTCTACTTTACTACTTGTAATTATGTCTCCAGTATCCATTCCTTTATCCATATACATAAGCGTGATACCAGTCCATTTTTCATTATTCATTATAGCTTGATGAATTGGAGCTCCACCACGATATTTAGGAAGTAATGAAGCATGGATATTGATGCATCCTAATTTTGGGATATTTAAAACTTCTTCAGGCACGATTTGTCCATAGGCACAAGTTATTATTATATCCGGATTTAGCTTTAATAAAAAATCATAGTCGCTTCTTATTTTTTCAGGAGAAAATACAGGAATGTTATTTTCTTGAGCTAGCATTTTAACAGGACAGGGAGTTAGAATTTTTTTTCTTCCAACAAAAGCATCAGGACTTGTTACTACTCCAATAACATTGGTATTTTTTATTAAATTTTCTAGTATAGGAACACTAAAATGGGGAGTTCCCATAAATACTACTTTTAAATCTTTCATCTTAATCATCTCTTCCAATTTATATTAACATAAATTAAAGAAAATAAAAAGCAGACTTTCTAGTCTACTGTGTTTTAACACTTTCTACTACGATATGAGCAGCAAATTTAGCGCCCATGTCTTCACTTTGATCAGTATTAGTTTCAGGGTAAAATAATTTCAAGACATAAGTATGCGCTACTTCAGAAGCATTTAAGAAATATCCTACCTGAGTGGTGCCACCTAAAACTTGGGATGCACCTACGGCAACAGTAATATCAGTAGCAGTTGTAACACTAGTAATTACGGCACCATTATTTCCGGTATTAGTGCTTGTAAGAGTATACTGCATATTGGCTTTTTTAAATTCATTATTATCAACAACTAATTTTATTTTATAAGACATAGATTTTTCAGTTGTGTTAGTTCCTGTTAAAGTAATAGTTTTTGTTCCCCATGGATTATCATTATCGGGCATAATATTTTCAGCTGTGACATTATTGCCGCCAGAAACAGCTATTTGCATAATACCAGCTTCTGCCACAATAGTTGATCCACTTTCTGAACCACTTATATTTGCACTAAAAAATGCATAAGTTACACCTAAACTTACAATGGCTATGGTTAAAATAGTTCCAATAATACTAACTATTACAGTTTTAGATTTATCCTCCATGCGTCACACTATCCTTACTTTTTTATTATATTATATTTTATTTACAAAAACAACTATTAATTATAAGAGGATTCAATTTGCAAAGTATATTTTTAAACTCTAACTAACATAATGGCTCAAGAGATAATATTTCTTTATTTAATGAACGAGCATATTCTATTTCATTCTTTGTAGATGTCCCAATATATCCATTTACATTTACAACATAAATAGCATCACTTATCTCAATCTTTTTATAATGGAGTTTACTTAACATTTCTAACTCAAAATCAGATAATTTTTTATTATGAGGAAAATATACACATTGAATAGCAACATCCCCATTTAATTCTAGTTCAGCAGCTATGTTCATCATTTCGTTTTCGAATCGCATACTTCCACATAGTGTTATTATTTTCATTATATTTCCTCCAATAATATTTATTCTAGCATATATTTAACTACTTTGTGAATTGAAGTTTAAGTGAATTTAAATAAAAAAAGCAATCAAAGTTAATCGATATACGCTTTTTTATTATTTGGTTCTTTAGAAGGTTTATAATCTCTACTACAAAATTCTTTAGTGGTTATTCCTTTGGCCGTAGCAATGATTTTAGCAATGTATTTTTGACGGTCTTCTCCAGTTAAAGATAAAAGTTTTGATAAGGTTTCATAAGATGTTAAATCTTTTACTTTAATATTTTCAATCAATCGCGGATTTTTAATAATCTTATTTCCTTTTAATTGATATATTTTTGGTGGTTCATCACTATTTATAGGTAGTCCTATAGATTCAGCTAATTTATAAGCATCTTCAGTCTGTAGTTGCGATTTAAGATAACTTAGAAAAGATTCATCTAAATAGTCTTCAGGACAAATTATATCGGGTTTTTTATTTATTACGTTTGGACATCTTAAATGAAGATCATAAATTAAACTGTATATGTCTCTTTGCATATTTAGAACACCCGCCCAGTATCTAAAGTTTTGCATGCCAATATATTTATTCAAAACTTTTATAGAAATACTAACACTATCTTCGTATCTATAAGCTAAAATGGTTACACCATTTAAATAATAAAGAGAGAAATCATCACTGATAGGACGATAAAAATATTGATGTTTATTATAAAATTCAAGCATTTCATCATTAAAATATTTACTAATTGTTTCACAAAGAAGTGAATAAATATGAAAATCCAAATCATCAGTCAAACCTAAATATCTCATGTCAGGATATTTTTTCCTTTTCATGCGAGCATTGTGACCGGGTAATGAGTTATTATCAGTTATGCAAAATAGTTTTTTTAGCTCAGTTATTTTTTCTTCTTTAGACATATCTTCGGGGATGCCTTCTAATAAAAGAAAGCGGTCAATATTAGCAAAAGTTTTTAAAGCGGCAAAATATTTTTTAGATGCTATATTCTCGTCTAATGATAAAACATATTTTATCATTCTTTTAAGAACAGAAAAAATGCCAGATTCAAATTCTTTTTCAGATAGAAATGACTGGTTTGTTTTTAATTCTTCTAGAATATCTTTGACATAAAATACCATTTCATTTTCGGAAACAAGAGTTTTAAAGCAGATGCTTTTTACTACAATAATTAATGCTTTTTGAATATTTTCACTACTTAGCCCTATTTTTTTGCCATCATTATAGGCGGCAACTAATTTTAAATGTAAATCGTGCTCTCTTGCATAATCCATTTCTAAATCAGTTGGGATTATTTTTTCCATTAATTGTACATAGGGAAAGTCATAATATTTAGCATAATTTCTTAAATAATTTAATGTTTTCATCTTTGCATACCTCAGAACATAATCTAATGTTTTTCTTAGTTATAGATTAACATAAATATAAACTATTATCTATAATTTTGCAGCAAATAAAAAAAGAATTAATTAATTATATTTAATTAAGCCTTTTTCTAATTCTTCTAATGCTCTGCCTAATTCTTTTTTATTTTTATATTCTTTTTCAGGCAATTGGTAATGTTTAGTTTCTTCCATTTGTTTAGCTCTTTGAGCAATGATATGGACTAAACGATATTTAGAATCCACTGTATTTAATATTTTGTCTATTGATGGATATAACATTGTATCACACTCCTACAATATTAATATACAACTAAATTATAAAACTAAACATACTTTAATTAAAATATGGACAATTAATTTACATTAATTATTTATTACAGCAAGGATTTTGATCGTATACATTGCATACTTCGTTTTCTTCACAGCAAGTATAGCATGGTTCATATGAATGGCGGTATACATGATGATTAATTATACGAGTATTAATTGGTTGAATATGTCTTACCATATGATTTATTTCACGATGACATACTCTTTCACATGGGCATTCGTAAATAGGTGCACATTCTATTCCGGGATAAGGCATTTGTCCGTAGCCATAAGCCATGTCTCCTGCTTTATAATTTTTCTGATCCATCATGTCTTTATCCATACAGCGATTATCTCTAAACATAATAATACACTTTCCTTTCTAGTGTATATTATGTGAAATAGGATTTTTTGGTTAGGACATTTATCTAGTTAAATATTTTTTTATTTTAGCTATATTTAGGGTGGTATCTTGGTAACCTAAATTATAAATGTCTTCTAGTTTATTTAAGTTTTTTTCTAGTCTATTAACATGTAAATCTTTAGTTGGTCTAATTACAACTATTTTGTTTTGGGATTCTTCTTTTTCGATATATTTAATTGTGTCATTGTATTTTTGATATCTACTATTTATAGTGTTTATTAAGTGAGGATATTTGCGATATTTGATTTTGGTTAAATGAGATAATTTTTGTTTTTTGACATATCCAGATGGTCTTGTTAAAACAACTACAATTTTATTGTATCCTAATTCTTCCATCTTTTTTATAGGAATAGAATCAGCAAGAGCGCCATCTAAATAGTAGTTATCATTCACTTTTACTGGCTTAGATAAAAATGGCATAGAGCCGGATGCTCTTAAAAATTCCATGTCATTGTTTTTGGTTAAATCAGTAAGTAAAGGATACTCTGCTTTGCCATTTTTTATATTAGTAACAGTAGCATAAAATAAGGTTTTATTATTTTGATAGGTTTTAAAATCAAATGGATCATAAATATTTACTAATTTATCAAAACAAAATTCTTTATTCATAACGTTACCGGTACGAATAAATGATGAAAAACCAATGTAATCTTTATTTTTAGCATATTTTAAATTATATCTAAGAGCACGCCCTAATTGTTTTGATTTGTAATTAATACCAAAAAGAGCTCCAGCAGAGACGCCAATTACTGCATCAAACTTTATATTTTCTTCTAAAAATTTATCTAAGACGCCAGCGGTATATAAACCACGCATAGCGCCACCTTCTAAAACTAGTGCTGTTTTCATAAAAGATTCCTTTCATTATTGTTATTTTTTTCATTTTCATTATTGTATCATATTTATAGAAAAAGAAAAAAGCAAGTTAAATACTTACTTTAAAACTTAGTATCGTAGTAATCGATTTTAATTGGCTCTTTTTCTAAATAAGAAAGTTCAGTTTCGGTTAGATATTTTTTATTGATAACAACTTTAAAAACATATTTACGTAACCAGTCATCAGTAGCAATCCAATAACCTTGATTTCCAAGAGTTCCTCCCCAACTGTTTTCTATTTTCCATTTTGTTGGTTTACCATTAACTAAATTAACACCGGTAATAATCATAGCATGGCAACCAGTTACTCCTACAGATTTTAATATGTCATTGTTATCTAAAGTTAAATCAATATCAAATAAATCACCATAACTTTTCATAGTATCAACCCATACTCCATCGATTCGTTTAGCGGTGGTAGATGAATAAAAGTAAACAGGCTCTTTTGCTTTAATTTGTTTTAGTACTGCTTTATACATAGCATCATATTTTAAATTTAAACAAGATGAAGATGGACTTTCTGATATTTTTAATAATTCTTCAAATGAATATACATGATTATAAGAATATAGTTTATCTTGATAACTTGATAATTCAACATAATCATTTTGTAAATCGATATTGATGTATTTTTTATAAAATTCTAATGGAGTTAAGTTAGAGTCAATATGATATTTGCCTTTAGAATCAGTATATTCAAAGTCAAAAGTTTTAGGTGGAATACTATAAATAGTTGAAACCACATTATAAACATATTCTAAATATTTTTCTTTTAACGTTTTATCTTTGACTTTTATATATTCTAAATAAAATTTGCGAATGATTCTATTTAAAATTTGATTTACTTCATAAGTATTTGAAGCAGCGTAAGAATCCGGATATACACTCATTGGAATGACACCATATTTATTTACTAAATTAGCAAAATAAGCGAAGTTACCGCCATCACTTAATCCGCTTAATATTTGAGAAAGCATGCGGTCATAATCGTCTTTACCTTCATCAACTAATTTAATGATATTATCAAAAATAGTATTTAATCTTTCTATCTTATCGTAATAGGCAATAAAACTACCAGATAACTCAAAACTACTTAAGTTACACTTTTCTATTACTTTTTCACGTAAAATGTTTAAAGCAGCAAATGCCCAGCAGCGACCAGTGGCTTTTTGATCAGTAATACCATGAGTTTTAATATTAATACTAAATTCAGCATTTTTTGTTGTTGTTTCATCGGTAACTAAATCAATTAAAGGAACTTTGTTAACAATCTTTCTTTTTATTTTATTACGGCTGTCTTTTTGGTATTCTTTTTCTAATTTTTCTAAATACTCTTGTGTAATCATATTTACCTTCTTTCTTCTCTAGTATTATATCATCTATTAATAATAAAAAGAAAGGAAATCGCTTTCCTTCCGGCAACATAATTAGTAATTATGTTTATCTATTCAAACACTAAATAGTGTACATTATATAATATGGATTTTTTTCGATTTAAGTATAGTAATTTTGCCTATTTTATATTTTTATTATATTTTATAATCAGTAAGCGTCGTTTTTTCACTGCTTTTAATAAAAGGATATCTTAATACTTTTTTATTGGCATCAAAAATTACAGCATGGGGAAATAAAGCGTTAATTTCATCTAATTCTTCTTTAGTATAATTATTATTTTTTATACATATTCCATTAATAAATGCAGATGGTATTCCTCCAGGGATGGCAGACCAATAATTAGTTTTAAAATCGTAATCTTTTCGCATATCCTTACCAGATGGTGATAGAGGCTCAATAAGTTCTTCTAATATTTCTAATTCGTCTTTGCTATATAATTCACGGTAATTAGGGTTTACTCGTTTTTGATGAGCAAACTCAAAATAATCTAAATGAAGCAAACATTTAAACAGATAATTATCATCATCAAAAAACAAATTAACATTTTTCCCTATATTTAAAGCACTTCGATCATCTTCACCCAGTGCACCTTTAAAAGGAAAGTTTGCTCCTTTCATTCTAGTAATAAATGCACAAAAACAACCTTCTCTTTCACTTTCTAAAGTGCCAAACCATTCACTTGCTAAAATACCATGCTCAGAAATTGTTTTTAGGGATTCTAAAGAATTTGAACATCTATGATATACAGCATGTTCTTTTAAAATTACATTTTCATCTGAGTCAATTGATAATGGATTAATAGGATAATCCTTTGACTGCGATTGACTATTTAAATATAAGTTTTCTATCTTTTTTATTATTTGCTTTAATCTTTCATCATCTGTCCAAGAATAATCGGATAGATTTTTTAGTTCAGCCGATACTTCTCCTAGATTAGCACCTTTAATTATCATTTTAATGTTCCTCTCTATTACTTAATTTCTTTTTTTCTTAATTTAATACTAAATATTTCAAACCCGAACGATTCATATAATTTCATAGCAATTTTATTGTTTGCCATTACTTTTATATCTATAAAATCTTTTTTTATACTATCTATTCTTTTTAATCCTTCACTAATTAATGACTTGGCAATACCTTTATTTCGGTACGCTTCTTCAACAAATAATCCATCTATTAAATAACCTACTCCGTCAATGTTATTTATATATTTAAAAAATATGTATCCTACGACGTTTTCATCCATTTTATAGCAAAGGAGAATATTATTATCATCATTTATGACATTTTTAAAATAATCTACGACAATAAAGAATTCATTTATTTTATTATTGTACTTTCTTTCATCTTCTATTAATTTTGTAAGTAATTCATCACATTTTTCTGCTAAAATATCATCTTTTACTTGTACAATCATATTATCTCCTTTTTTAGATAGTTCTTATTTTCACTTTGTTGTCTTTACGCTTCTTACATACATTTTAGCATAATATTGGGGATTTTCTGATTTTTACTTAATAACTTTACATTTAGTTTCTTTTTCTATTTCTTTTAAACTTTTTTCTGGAGTTGGTAAATCTTCTGGCATTGTTCCACCTAATCTTTTAATACTATTTCTAATCTCTCTACCTACTTCATAATGAACAGAGTTTGCAGTATATTCATTATCAACATTATCTCTTTTTAATTTAGCATCTGTTTGAGCAATCCTAAATATATTATCTGCAAGTTCTTCACTTCCCATATTATCTAATATATCTTCTCTATATCTTAATTTTTTCCTTTTAAATATATCATCTGCTGTTTCACCATTATATAATCCTTTATATCCAGCATTATGAAATCTAGATAAATCTTTTACTCCACTATTAACTGCTGTTTTATTTAAATTATAATTACCTTTTCTTGCTTGATTTCTTCTATATAATCTTTTCTCATCTTCGGATAGTTTATTATACTCTTTTTCAGATAGTTCCTGTTTTCTTGTTTGAATTGCAAAGTAAGTTTTAGCCAAGGAAATTACTTTTTTCCTTGGATCACAATTAAGTACTATTAAATAGCAGGCATATCTAGATAGTTTATAATCCAAAACTTTTCTTTTTGTATTTGATCCAATATCAACCATTTTATTAACGTCAATAAAATGGTCTGAAATGGCAAAATTACTATTTATACAATTTTCCATTGCTACTTTTATTTTTCTATGAAAATTTTGCCATAATGTATATTCAAGTAATGGCATTAATTCTCTTGATAACCAATATTCATTACCTTTCTCGTCTATATGTTTAATATCTTCAAATACTTTTTCATTATATTCTTTTATTTCATTCATTTTAATTTTCCTTTCTATGGTGTACATGTTTCTATCTTTAATTTATTATTTTTAATTTTAAACATAATACTTCCATTTTGATCCGTTCTATATATTTTTGAATCTTTCAGATTATCTAATGTCTCTTTATTAGGATGACCATAACGGTTATTCTTTCCGACACTAATTATTGAATACTTTGGATTAATCTCATTAATAAATTCAATACTTGAACTTGTCCTACTTCCATGATGTCCTACTTTTAATACATCTATATCTGGTAAGTTATAAATACTCATTATTTCTTTTTCAGTCGTACTTGATGCATCTCCCATAAATATAAACTTATAACCATTAAGCTTTGTATAAATAACATTTGAATTATCATTTTCATTGTCATATTTTTTCGTTTGGAGAAAATATAACTTGTTATTATCAATATTTAATTCTTTAACACATGAATAATATTTTATCTTCTTTTGATTTAATACTTTAATTAATTCTTGTTCTAAATCATTAAACTCACCACAATTGAAAATAACTTTTTCTACTATAAAGTTATCTACAAGATTTATTGCTTCTCCCATATGGTCATAATCTCCATGTGTTAGAACTAAATAAGATAATTTACTAATTCCTTTACTTTTTAAAAATACCATTGTATTGTCACTAACATTATAGTTTCTTTGGCCACCAGTATCGATTAATACAGCTTTATTTTTAAATGATAATAAGGCACTATCTCCTTGACCAACATCTAAATAATCAACATATAAGGTATGAGAAAATAAAGGTATAATTTTTAATATGGCAATAAATAAAATATTAAATAACAAATATTTGGTTTTATTAGTATTTATAAATAAAATAAGAAATGTGTAATAAATAAGATATAAATATATAGGTATTTTACAAATAATTAAATTAAGAGGAATAAAACTTAATAAATTATTTATAAATTCTAAAATACTTATAAAGATAGTTAAAATTACGTCTAAAAAAGGAAAAATAAAAACCAATAATGATAACGGATAAATAATAACACTAACCAAAGGGACGATAATTAAATTACTTACTATAGATAATAGATTTATCTCATAATTGTTTGATAGCGTTATTGGCAAACTAAATAAAAAGGCCATGATACTTGTAACAAAAAGATTATATATATAATTATTTTTATAAAATTTTCTACTATAGATAAGTCCAAAGGAAACACTACAAGAATAAATAAAACCTATATCAAAAATAATTAAATAATTACTTAAAATTAAGAAAAACATAGTTAGATATAATACTTTTAAAGTGGATATATTTAAATCTAATTTCTTATTAATTTTTAATAGTATGAAAAGAACTATACTGCGATTTAAACTGGCCGAATAATTAGTTATAAAAGAATAAACTATTAAAAATAAGATTACAATTAAATTAGCTTTACTATTTTTCTTTAAAAGAAAAAGTAAAATTCCAGATAATAAACTAATATGCATTCCACTTAGAGCAAAAAGATGACTTACGCCATTTTTAGTATAGGTTTTATATGATTCTAATTCATTCTTATCCCCAATAATAAATGCTTTAAGATAACCTTTATTTTTAGAATCATTACTTCTTTTAATTATATAATTTTTTATCTTATATATAAAATTTATTTCATCGTTAATAACTTCAAATTTACTATCCGTAAGTGTATAAAAAATATGATGATGATATAAATATTTTTGATAATTAAAACAATTAAAAATGGTGTTTTTACTGGGAATATTTAACTTTCCAGAAACATTAAGTTTCATTCCCAATTGAAAATTAAAATCTCCATAATCTTTTAGGTATACAATTAAATCTTCTTTACGGTTTATTTTTAAAGTAAGATGCACTTTATCATCTTTAATTTTAATATTGGTAATAGTACCTTTAATATTTTCTTCACTATTTATTGTGCTTTTATTTGGCACTAGGAAATAATTAATTAAAATAAAGCAAATTATAAAAATAAGAAGAAAAAAATAAAAAACATTAGACTGTAATAAATTCTTTAATTTTATTAAAAATAGATTCACCTAAACCACTTACTTTGGTAATATCTTCTATTTGTTTAAAAGGGCCATTTTCTTCTCTATACTTGATTATATTTTCAGCTTTAGATGCACCAATACCTTTAATAGTTGTTAGCTCATCTTTAGTAGCCTTATTAATATTTATTTTTTTAGTTTCATTAGTAGCAGAAAAGTTACTATTATTTGAATTGTCATCAGAAGAATTAGTAATTGTGTTAGCGTTTTTTTCATCATTAGAAATAGTATTTTCTTCTTTACTAGCACAATTATCAACTACAATAGTTTCGCATTTACAAGGCTCACTTGCTACGACATTTGGCTTTTCATTTTTAGTTAGTTCTTTTTTAGTAAATATATAAATAACCATTTCATTAGTTAACTTTTTACTTAGATTAATATTTTCAGTTGTACCAGTATTCTTAATTCCGCCAGCTTTGTTAATCGCATCAATAATTTTATCATTAGTTGTAAGTTCATAGACACCTGGCTTTTTAACGGCTCCTTTTACATCAACATAAATGATATTTTCTTTGTCTTCTAGATTTTGCTCTTTAGTCAAATTACTATTATCAGATAATAATAAATCGTCATTTTTAATAGAAGTAACACTTTTTTCTTCTTTAAAATAAAAAGCCGCACTAAAAACTAAAAGAATACCTAATCCTCCTATAATATATTTTTTATAATATTTTATAAATTCCATTAACTCTCCTTTCATAATTTATATTAACGAAAACTTTTCGATTTCCTTTATTTTTTTGCAAATAAAAAACCTTTAAATTAATAAAGGCTAATTTTCTTCTTCAGGAACTAAAATATTAACGCTGTAAACATACTTATTCATTTTATCAGAAACTCTTATTAAATCGTCATAATTTAAATGTTTATAGATAGTATAAATATCATTTAAGTATTCACCATTATCAAGTAAATCTTTAGCGATTTCAGCGTTTACAATTTCAATATCATCAAACATCATAATAAGATTACTAATACATAATTTCTTTTTTCTTTGAAGATCTTCTTCTTTTATAACAGGATTATCTAAAGTATCTTTTACTCTTTTTATAAAATAATCTGGATAGTATGTAGAAGCCATTATGGTTTCAATAAAGTAATCTTCTGTTTGCAATAAAGAAAATGATATATCATCGGTTAAAATACCATTACTGGTTAATTCATCTTTTAAAATAGAAGTGTTTCCAAAATTTAAAAGCATAATTAAGTTAAAGTATAATTTTAAAGTAACATCTGATAATTTCAAAGATTTAAAACTACTTTTGGGATATTTAATTGATATAGCGACTTTAGATTTATCAATATTTGCTTTAATTTTGCTATATTCACTTGTAACTTTAAATGGTTCATCAGGACTTTTTAATTCTGGTTTTTTATATTCAGGAAATTCAAAGTTAGACATAGCATCTTCAACAATGGCGACTGCTTCTTCGGGATTAAAATTACCGGTAATTATTAAAAACATATTTTCAGGATGATAAAAAGCATTATATACGGTTTCAATATCATCTAAGGTTATTTTTTTAACATCTTCGACAGTGCCACTAATTAAAAATCTTCTTTCATCATTGACTAAAACTGATTTTAAGGAATCATAATATAGGCTTGTTGCAGGCATATCTTCATACATTTTAACTTCTTCAGTGATAATGCCTCGCTCATTATTTACTAGTTCTTTAGTAAAATATGGAGTATAAACATACTTAATTAAATATGATAAGTTTTCTTTAAATTTGTCGTTTGCAAATACTTCATAACAGGTTGTATCAAAAGAAGTAAAGGCATTAACAGGGCTGCCTAAGTCACCAAAATAATCAAAGGCATTACGGTCAGGCATATTAAACATTAGATGTTCTAAATAATGAGCAATTCCTTTAGGCATATCATAATTTTTAGTACCAATTTTAAATTTGTTGTAGATGGAACCATATTTGACACTTAGGGTTAAATAAAAATTTTTAACATTATTATTAGGAACCATATAAATATCTAAGCCGTTATCTAAATGTTCTTTATATAAGGTTTCTTTGGCACCCAATATTTCAATTTTATTCATTTTTACCTCCATCTAGGGTATAAATTAATCCAAGAGATACTTTTTTAGCTACTTCATGAATATCGTCTAAGGTGATATTTCTAAAGGTTTTTAGTCTTGTTTCATAGTCATCTAAATCACTGATATCTTCAAAGAATTTATTATCTACCATTTTATTAAGGGAATCATTTGACATTATAATACTAGTTTGAATATATGATTTAGCCTGGGCAAGTTCTTTATCAGTTACACTATGAAGCATATCTCTTAATGAGTCTTTTATTAAAGAAATGGCTTTATTTTTAGAGTTTACATCGACTCCGGTAGTTATATATATTAAACCATCATATTTTTGATAATAAGAGTTTACATTGTAGCACAAAGAGTTATCATTTCTTAATCTTTTATATAGTTTAGATTCTAAAGAAAAGCCACCCAAAATAATATTGTATATTACGGCTGAGTATTTTTTTTCATAACTAGTTAAATTATTTAAACTTAAGACGGCCACGATAGATGTTTGAATATAGTTATATGGTTTAGAAATAAGGGTTTCTTTAAATTTAGGATTATCAACATATAATGAAATAGGATGAGTCTTTATAACATTAAAGTTTGCATATTTATGAACATATTTACTAACTTCATCCATATCTAAATTACCTACAACATAAATATCTATATAATCATTTTTTAAAAGTTTTTCATAATACTCATATAAATTACTAGGACTAATTTCTTCTATATCTTCTAAATAGCCAATACTACTTAATGATGAAGGAATAACTTTTAAAGCATTTCTGGCTTCACTTAGCGAATGTTTTTTTGCATTTTCTTTAATACTATTTATTTCATCTTTTAATCTAGTTTTTATTAAATTTAAAGTTTTTTCATCGAACTCAGCATTTTTTACTAAAGGATTAAATATTAAATCGAAAATTAGTTTAATTGATTCTTCTAAAATGCTACGTTCTGTATAAGAAGGATTGATAAAGTCCATGCAGAAATTGGTTATAATACTTGCTCCTACTCTGTTTGTAGTGTTATAAATACTAGCATTATATAAATCTTCTAATTTTATTTCTAGTTCTCTTCTCGTTGGATAATTTTTAGATACTTCCATTAAATAGTCAAATAAAATATTTCTTTTAGTTATTTCTTCTTTTTTAATATTATTTCTAAAAATAATTTCCACGTGTACTTGTTTAAATTTATCGGTTTTTAAGGTGTGCAGATTATATCCACCCATCATTTGTTTGTTATAAACCATATTTTTCGCCTCTTTACTATTATACCTATTTTTTATCTTTTTATAATGACATTATAACATATTTAAGTTATAATTTTGAAGAAAGGTAGTTGATTATAATGAATCCTATACATATAGTTTGCAATAAAGATAAAATTGCTCCTAGAGTGCTTTTACCGGGAGATCCTTTAAGGGCTAAATATATCGCAGAAAAATATTTAGAAAAAGCTGAGCTTATTAATGATGTAAGAAATATGCTTGGTTATACAGGTATTTATAAAGGTAAGAAAGTTACAGTTATAGGTTCTGGAATGGGTATACCTAGTGCTAGTTTATATGCTTATGAATTATTTAAATTTTATAATGTTAAGAAGTTAATTAGAGTTGGTTCGGCGGGTGCATTAAATGAGAATATTAAAGTTAGAGATATTGTTCTTGGGACTTATGCTTTTTCTCATTCTAATTTTAGATATGCTCTTACGAAAAATAAATCTAAAAAGATTGCCTCATCTAATAATTTAAATCAAATTATTTTAGATAAAGCTGCAAAATTAGGCACGAATGTTATTAAGGGTACTATTTATACTTCAGAAGTATTTGATTGCTATGAACCTATTAATCATTTACTTAGAGATATTCCTAAAAATGTGAATTTGTTAGCGTCAGAAATGGAAGCTTTTGGTATTTATACGGTTGCTAATTTTTTGAAGAGGGATGCAACTTGTTTGGTATCTATTAGTGATAGTAAGTTTGAACCCCAAAATAATTTAACTCCAGAAGAAAGACAGCAAACACTAGATGAAATGATTGTTTTAGCATTGGAAAGTATAATTAGATAAATTTTAAAATTTGATTTTATTTAAAAAGAAAAACATAGTTCAATAGTAATTTAATAATAATGAACTATGTTTTTAATTTATTATAAAGGGATTTGATGAGGTGCCATTTCCTCCAGATATCGTCGTTGTGCTCGTAAGAGAAATTGCCGGACGAAGACCAATCATGACCGAGGACCGAATAGTTCTAATTTTATTCCTTCTTTAATATTTTCTAGTGATATATTTAGACATGTTAAAGTTGTTATTATATTTTTATCTTCTTGTTCATTTCTTGTTCTTAAATATGCATAAGTTATTCCTGACAAACTTAAAATTACACCTATAATAGAAAATATTATCATGGCTTTTTCTTTTCTTCTCATTTTAAAATCACCCGATGTTTTCTATCTTATTATATAAATACTCCCACCATATCAAGTTAATATTGCATACGTAAAAAGTCTATGGTATTAACCATAGACTTCGATAATTTTTGATTATCAAATATTAAAATTAGTCAACTAATTCTAATCTGATTTGCATAGCATCGTCGCCTTTACGTTCATTTAATTTAATTAAACGAGTGTAACCACCATTACGGTTTTCATAACGCTTGCTAAGTTCATTAAATACTTTATTTACAGCAACAGTGTCATTTTGTAAGAAAGCTAAAGCTTTTCTTCTAGATACTAAAGATCCATCTTTACCATAAGTAATCATTTTATCAACGAATTTTCTAACTTCTTTTGCTCTAGCATCAGTTGTTACAACATATTCATTTTTAATTACATCTTTAGTAAGTCCAGCTAATATACTTCTTCTGATGCGTGTTTCTCTACCTAATTTACGATATAACATAATACTTACCTCTTTCTAATCGCGGAACTTTAGTCCCATTTCTTTAACTTTGTCTAATACTTCTTTAAGTGATTTTTTACCTAGATTTCTAATCTTAGTAACATCAACTTCTCTTTTATCGATTAAATCTTGCATTGTATGAATGCCAGCTCTTTTTAAGCAATTGTATGCTCTTACAGAAAACTCGATTTCTTCGATAGGAGTTTCTAGAGTCTTAGTTATTTGATCTACTTTCTTTTCAGCAATAATGCCAGTTACATCAGCAATATTATTTAAATCAGCAATAATATTTAAATGTTCAATTAAGATTCTTGATGCTAAAGCCATTGCTTCTTCAGGACTCATTGATCCATTAGTATAAACTTCCATGATTAATTTATCATAGTTTTCATTATGTCCAACACGAGCACTTTCAACTTCGTATGCTACTCTTTCGATAGGACTATACAATGAATCAATAGGTATTAATCCTTGAATGCTATCTCCTAATAGTTTTTTATTTTCTTTAGAATCTACATATCCACGACCATTTCCAACAGTCATTTCCATATAAATTTTTCCGCCCTTAACTAAGTTACAAATTACTAAATCAGGATTTACTATTTCGATATCGGCATCAGTTTCAATATCGCCAGCAGTAACTACTCCTTCTTTATCAGCACTTAATCTAATAGTTTTATTAGTATTTGCATGATTTTTAATAACTACACTTTTAAGATTTAAGATAATTGAAGTAACATCTTCTACAACTCCATCAATCTTTTGAAATTCGTGCATTACTCCATCTATTCTAACACTTGTAATGGCAGAACCAGGCATAGATGAAAGCATTACTCTTCTTAGTGCATTTCCGATAGTTGTACCAAAGCCTCTTTCTAAAGGTTCTAGTTCAAATTTTCCATAATTATTTTTTTCAATATATTCTGTAATTTTGTATTCTGGTTTTTCAAAATTCATAATATCCTCAAATCCCCTTTCTTAGTTTCTAGGACGTTTTGGTGGTCTACAACCATTGTGTGGTACTGGTGTTTCATCATTGATAGCAGTAATTTCTAATCCTGCAGCTTGAAGTGAACGAATAGCGTTTTCTCTTCCGCCACCAAGACCTTTAACAAAAACTTCTACCTTTTTTACACCTGAATCCATGGCAACTTTTGCAGCTGCTTCTGCAGATTGACCAGCGGCAAATGGAGTCTTTTTCTTTGAACCCTTATAACCGATAGTTCCAGCAGATGCCCAACTTATTACATTACCATTTGCATCAGTAATTGATACAACAGTATTATTGTATGTTGAATGAATATGTGCTTGTCCTTCAGGAATATTCTTTTTTACTTTTCTTTTTCTTCTATTATAAGCCATACTTTACCTCCTATTTACCTACTTTTTTCTTATTAGCAACTACTTTACCTTTACCCTTACGAGTTTTAGCATTACGACTAGTTCTTTGACCATGAACTGGTAAACCTTTTTTATGTCTAACGCCTTGATAAGAGTTGATTTCCATTTTATTTTTGATATTCATTTGAACTTCACGACGTAAATCTCCTTCAGTTAAATAATTATCAATTTCTTTTCTTAATGCTGCTTCTTCATCAGTAGTTAAATCTTTTACTCTTTTTGATGGATCAACTTTTGCAGCAGCACATACTTTTTCAGAAGTGCTTCTACCAATACCATAAATATAAGTTAATCCGATTACTGTTCTTTTTTCTTTTGGTAATTCTACATTTTTAATACGAGCCATTTAAATATTCCTCCTAACCTTGTCTTTGTTTATGTTTAGGGTTATCACAAATAACCATAACTTTACCTTTTCTTCTAATTATTCTACATTTAGCACACATTTTTTTTACAGATGGTCTAACTTTCATAATTCCTCCTATTTTCTATAAATAATACGCCCACGTGTTACGTCGTATGGTGTAAATTCTATAGTAACTTTATCACCCGGTAAAATGCGAATCATGTTCATTCGTATTTTACCAGAAACGTGAGCTGTTACTATATGACCATTTTCTAATTCCACTTTATATTCGTCTTTGATAACATCTATAACTTTACCATCAACTTCAATTTTAGCTTCTTTAGCCATTTTTCACTCTCCCGTTAAAATTTCATATCCATCCTTGGTAACGGCAACTGTATGTTCGAAGTGAGCACTAGGTCTTCCATCTTCAGTTACAATTGTCCAGTCATCATCAAGAATGCAAACATGTCTGGTACCAGCAGTAATCATAGGTTCAACCGCTATGACCATACCGGCTTTTAATTTTGGTCCAGTTCCGTATTTTCCATAATTGGGAACGTCTGGATCTTCATGTAATTCTTTTCCAACTCCATGACCAACTAACTCTCTTACTACACCAAGCTTTTGTTTATGACAGTATTCAGAAATGCGGGCACCTATATTATATAAATGCGCACCTTCTTTAACTTCGGCTAAGCCGATAAATAAAGCCTTTTTAGTATGATGCATTAGTCTTTCTTTTTCTTTATTAATATTTCCCACGGCATAAGTCCATGCTGAATCAGAATGATACCCTTTATAAAGAGTACAAATATCTAAAGTTACAATATCTCCTTCTTTTAGTTTTCGGTCGGAACCGATACCATGAACTACTTCATCATTAACAGAAACACAAATATTTCCGGGGTAACCTTCAAAGTTTAAACAACTAGGAATGCCGCCCATGCTTCTTATAAATCTTCCTGCTTCTTCATCTATAAATTTAGTAGTAGTTCCCGGGGTTAAGAACTTTTGTAAATGCTGATGACACATATAAGTAATATGTCCGGACTCTTTAATTAAAGCAATTTCTTCTGGAGTTTTTATAGTAATCATTTAATCACTTTCTCTATTTCTTCCAAAGTTTCTTCTTTGGTATTTGCTTTATCAATTACATGTAAATTTCCTTTATCTTTATAATAATCTAATAAAGGTTTGGTATTTTCTATATATGAGTTATATCTTACTTTGAATGTTTCTTCATTATCATCTACTCTACTTATTAAAGTTTCTCCGCAATTATCACATATTCCATCATTTAGTGGTTTATTAAAATATTTGTGGAAAGTATGAGCACATTTAGGACAAGTAAGTCTTCCAGTAGCTCTTTTTAAAAGTAAATCATAAGGAACATCTAAGTAAATTATCGCATCTACCTTTTTGTTTGCCTTAGATAAAATATCATCTAAGAAAGGTACTTGCGTCATATTTCTTGGATATCCATCTAAAATAAATGGTTTATCACTATCACTTAGAGCCTTAGTAAGCAATGAATTTACAATATCATCACTTACTAATTTTCCAGTTTTCATTAATTCATCAATTTGTTTACCTAAATCACTACCACTTTTAATTTCTTCTCTTAATAAGTCCCCAGTGGAAATATGATTATATCCATATTTAGATACTAATAAATCACTTTGAGTTCCCTTGCCAGAAGCAGGTGGAGCGATAAAAACAATATTTTTCATTTTCTTCTTCTTCTCTTTCTTACACCATTGTAACTACGAGAAACAACACTACTTTCTAATTGTTTGTATGTTTCAAGTGCTACACCAACAACGATTAATAATCCGGTTCCACCAATGGTAACATTACTTGGAAGATTAGTTACTTTACTAAAGATAATTGGTAAAGCAGCAATAACCATTAAACCAAGAGTACCAAAAACGGTTAAACGAGTAATTACATATTTTAGATATTTACTTGTTTGTTCACCTGGAGTAATACCAGGAATATAACTACGAGATTTATCTAAGTTTTCCGCAATTTCATCGGGATTAAGTTGTAATAAAGTGTAAAAATAGCCAAATAGGAAGATTAATACCATATATAGTAGGAAGCCTGTATAACTTGTATAAACAATATAATTATTTACAAAGTTAGTAAATGCTTCTTTTTTGATAACTTCAGCAATTAAACTGGGAATTCCAACGATTGCAGAGGCAAAGATAACAGGAACTACACTTGCTGAGTTTAGTTTTACAGGGATGAATGATTTTTCTCCTCCATATGATGAGGCTGTACGGTTAGAGTATTGAATAGGCACTCTTCTTTCGGCTATTTGCATGCATATTACACCAATTATGATGGCTAAATATACGATGACAAATAGAGCAAATAAGATAATACCTGTCCATTTACTACTACTAGCATTTAAAACTAAGGAATTAAATGCTGTAATAAATGTTTGAGGTAAGGTATTTACAATACCAGCCATAATTATTAAAGATACGCCATTACCAATACCCTTTTTAGTAATTTCATCACCTAACCATAATAGGAAGGCTGTACCGGCTGTTAAATAAATAGTTGATTTAATAACACCCATGGTTCCAGCATTTCCTAAAAAAGCGATAGAAAATATATATCCTTGGATAAGAGCAAAGATAATACCAAGATAACGATTAATTTTATTTAATTTTTGTCTTCCGGTAGCACCTTGTTCTTTTAATTCTTTAAAGTAAGGAATAATATCCATTTGGAATAACTGCGTTATGATTGTTGCGGTAATATAAGGCATAACTCCTAACGCAAAGATTGAAAAAGATTTTAAACTTCCACCACTCATTAAGTTAAGTAATTCTAAAAATCCTAAATTTTTGGTAATTTCTTTAGCTCCCGGAACCATAATATTAGTTCCTAGAGCAAATATTGCTAAACACCCTAAGGTGAACAATATTCTTTTGCGTAAATCTTTATTATTAGGGCTAAATAGTCCTTTTAGATTTGCAAACATTAGATCACCTCAGCGGTCCCGCCAGCACTTTCAATTTTACTTACAGCAATAGATGAGAATCTATTTGCTTTAATAGTTAATTTCTTTTCTAGATTACCATTTCCTAAAACTTTAAGTCCTGATAATTCTTTTTTAATAATTCCTTTTTCTTTTAATAGTTCTAATGTGATTACATCACCATCATTAAATCTATTTAAATCGCTTAGATTAATAATTGCATATCTTGTTGTGAAGGCTGCATTATTAAATCCTCTTTTAGGAATTCTACGATAAATTGGACTTTGTCCACCTTGGAACCAAGGTTTAATTGATACGCCACTTCTAGCTTTTTGTCCTTTTTCACCACGGGTAGATGTTTTACCCATACCTGATCCGGGTCCACGACCTACTCTTTTGATTTTTTTACTTTCTGGAAGTGAGTTTAATTCATGTAATTTCATATTATAACTCCTCCACTTTCTTGCCACGAAGTTCAGCAATATGTTCTGCACTTCTTTGTGATTTTAGAGCTTCTAAAGTTGCTTTAGCAACATTTACTTGAGTATTTGATCCTAAAGATTTAGATACGATATCTTTAATACCAGCAATTTCTAATACGGCACGAACAGCACCACCAGCGATAATACCAGTACCTTCTTTAGCAGGTTTAATTAATACTTTAGCTCTACCACATTTACCGATTTGTTCATGAGAAACTGTTCTTCCATCAACAATATCAATTTTAACTAAATTTTTATTAGCGGCTTGAATACCTTTTTTAATTGCTTCTGGTACTTCCATTGATTTACCAGTTCCAATTCCTACTAAGCCTTTGCCATCTCCTACAACCATAGTTGCAGCAAAACGGAAATGACGTCCACCTTTAGTAACTTTTGTTACACGAGTGATAGAAATAACTTTTTCTTCTAAAAGCTTCTTTTTAGGTTCGAAATTCTTTTTAAATTCTTTTCTTGGTTTTCTATCCTTAAAGTTTTTATTATTTTTATTTTCTTTAACAGTTTCAGTAGTAACTTCTACTGTTTCATTAATTTTATTTGCTTCTTCCATTATTTCCCTCCCTCTAGAACTCTAAGCCGTTTTCACGTGCAGCTTCTGCTAAAGCGCTTACACGTCCATGATATTGGTATCCACCTCTATCAAAAACAACCTTTTTGATATTTAATTCAAGAGCCTTTTTAGCGATGTCAGCACCAACGGCTTTTGCGCCTTCGATATTGCCACCATTGTCTAATTTTAAGGCTACACTAGAAGAGCTAGCTAAAGTTTTAGCAGTTTCATCATTAATAATTTGAGCATAAATTTCATTATTTGATCTAAATACATTTAATCTTGGCATACTTTCAGTTCCGAAAACATTTTTACGAACACGAGCATGTCTTCTTTGTCTAGATACATTTTTTGATTCTTTTTTTATCATAACTTACCTCCTACTTAGCCGCTTTCTTTCCTTCTTTACGTCTAATTACTTCGCCTTTATAACGGATACCTTTTCCTTTGTATGGTTCAGGTTTTCTTATTTTACGAATATTAGCCGCAAATTCAGATACTTCTTGTTTATCGATACCAGATATTTTTAGTTCAGTGTTTGATGGAGATTCAACAGTTAAACCTGATGGGATTTCCACTACTACTGGATGAGAATATCCAGCACTTACAGTAATTTTATTACCTGAAACAGCAAATCTATAACCTACACCTACTGTTTCTAATTCTTTAACAAATCCAGCAGATACTCCTTCAAGCATATTAGCAATTAATGCATTAGTAGTACCATGAATACTTTTTGTAAATAAAGCTTCATTTGCTCTTTTTGTTTTAACTTTACCATCTTCAATTTCGATAGTAATTAATTTATTAAATTCTTTTGATAATTCTCCTTTAGGACCTTTTACAAGTAATTTATTTGTATCTTTTTCTAAAGTTACTGTAACTCCTTCAGGAATATTTAATACTCTATTTCCAATTCTACTCATAACTTAGTTTTCCTTACCAAATATAGGCAAGTACTTCTCCTCCTAGATTATTTTCTCTAGCCTTTTTGTCAGTCATGATACCTTTTGAAGTAGAGATGATAGCGATTCCTAAACCATTTAGTACTTTTGGAAGTTCATCATGTTTAACATATACTCTAAGTCCAGGTTTACTAATTCTTTTTAGACCAATAATAACTCTTTCTTTTTTATTATCGCCATATTTTAATGTTAATGTAAGCATTTTGTTTTCACTATTTTCAGTGAAATCACTAATATATCCTTCTTCTTTTAAGATAGAAGCGATTGCTTTAGTCATTTTTGTGCTTATTACATCAACTGTATTATATTTCATTTGATTTGCATTACGAATTCTTGTAAGCATATCTGCAATAACATCATTTACAAACATTTCCGATCTTCCTTTCTACCAACTTGATTTTTTTACGCCAGGGATTTTTCCTTCATTTGCTAATGTTCTAAAGCAAATACGGCATAATCCGAATTTACGTAAAACTCCGTGAGGTCTTCCACATCTTGAGCAACGAGTATATGCTCTAACCTTAAATTTTGGAGTTCTTGCATTTTTAACTTTTAAACTTGTTTTAGCCATAATATTCGCGCCTACTTTCTAAATGGAATTCCAAAGCCTTTTAATAATTCTAAAGCTTCTTCATTTGTTTTTGCAGTTGTTACAAAAACAATATCCATACCTCTTAATTTTACAACGTTATCATATTCAATTTCTGGGAAAATTAATTGATCTTTAATACCTAAAGTATAATTTCCTTTTCCATCGAATGCTTTAGGAGAAACTCCTCTAAAGTCTCTTACACGAGGAAGAGCAACACTAATTAACTTTTCCATGAAAATGTACATATTTTCACCACGTAATGTTACTTTAGTTCCAATAGTTTGTCCTTCTCTTAATTTGAAACCAGCAATTGATTTTTTTGCTTTAGTAACTACTGGATGTTGTCCAGTGATTGTTTCTAAATCTTTTACTGCGGCTTCAATCATTTTTTCATCATGAGAACCATCACCAACACCAATGTTTACAACAATTTTTTCAAGTTTAGGAATTTCCATAACTGAAGAATAATTGAATTTTTTCATTAGTTCTGGTTTAATTGTTTTATTATATAATTCTTTTAAACTATTCATTAGCTTCACCTACTTTTTTTGTAGTTTTTTTGGTTTTAGTTGTTTCTTTTTTAGCTGTTTCTTTTACAGTTTTTTTAGATTCTTTCTTTTTTGCAGTTTCTTCAACTACTTTAACATTAGATACATGAATTGGATTTTCTGTTTCTAATATACCGCCTGTTTCATTAGTTCTTGATGGTTTCATATGTTTTTTAACAATATTAATTCCTTCAACAACTACACGGTCTTTTTTCTTTAGAGTAAGAATTACTCTACCTTCCTTACCTTTATCTTTACCGGTAAGTACTTTTACTTTATCTCCAACTTTTACTTTCATATATCCTCCTATAAAACCTCAGGAGCAAGTGATACGATCTTAGTAAATTCTTTATCACGTAATTCTCTTGCAACTGGTCCAAGAACACGAGTTCCGATTGGTGATTTATCTTCTTTAATTAAAACGCATGCATTATCATTAAATTTGATATAACTTCCATCGCTTCTTCTTAGTCCTTCAACACTTCTAACAATAACAGCTTTAACAACTTTACCTTCTTTAACGTTTCCGTTTGGAATAGCCTTTTTAACAGTTCCAACTACTACGTCTCCAATATTTCCATATTTAACTTTGCTGCCACCAAGTACTCTAATTACCATAAGTTCACGAGCACCAGAATTGTCGGCAACTTTTAATTTTGATTGTTGCATTACCATAATTCTAATCCTCCTATAAAACTACAGCTTCTTTGATTACTTCAACTAATTCATATCTCTTAGTTTTAGATAATGGTCTAGTTGATACTAATCTAACTGTGTCTCCTACTTTTGCAATATTTTTTTCATCATGAGCAGCATACTTTTTAGAGTATTTTACTCTTTTCTTATATAATGGGTGATTACGATATGTTTCTACTAAAACAGTAATTGTTTTATCGTTTGCACAAGAAACAACTTTACCAATTAATTCAGATTTTTTAGTTTCCATTAATTTTCACTCCCATCTAATTCATTTAAAACAGTCTTAATTCTAGCTACATCTTTTCTTAAAGCGTTAATTCTATGAGGCTTATCAAGATTACCAGTTGATTGTTTCATTCTTAAATCAAATAATTCTTTTTTGATGTCAACTAATTTTTTGTTTAATTCTTCTTTAGACATTTTACGAATTTCGCTAGTTTTCATAATTATGCCTCCTCTTTCTTAACAAATTTTGTTTTAACGCAAAGTTTGTGAGAAGCTAGTCTTAATGCTTCACGAGCGATTTCTTCAGAAACGCCACCAATTTCAAACATAATTTTTCCTTCTTTAACAACTGCAACCCATTCTTTTACAGAACCTTTTCCTGTACCTTGACGAGTTTCTAAAGGTTTTTGAGTTCTTGCAAGTTGTGGGAAAATGTTAATCCAAACTTTACCACCACGTTTCATATAACGTGTCATAGCGATACGAGCTGCTTCGATTTGTCTTGCACTTACGTATCCGCCTTCTTTAGCCATTAATCCGAATTCACCAAAATGTAATTCAGTGTTTCCTTTTGAATGACCTTCATAACTAACTCTTTGAGGTTTATTGTATTTAACCCTTTTAGGCATTAACATTTGAATCGCCTCCTACACTTTTCTTAGTAGGAAGAATTTCTCCCTTATAAATCCAAACTTTAACTCCAATTTTACCATATGTAGTAGGAGCTGTTGCTGTTGCATAATCAATATCTGCTCTAATAGTGTGTAGTGGAACAGTACCTTCAGTATAACCTTCAGTACGAGCCATTTCAGCACCGCCTAAACGACCAGATACAGCAGTTTTAACTCCAACTGCTCCGGCTTTCATTACGTCTTTGATAGCTTTCTTTTGAACAGTACGGAAGTTTGCTCTGTTTTCAATTTGTTTAGCAATTTGATCAGCAACAATTTGAGCGTTAAGATTAGGGTTTTTAACTTCAACTATTGTTACATAAACATCTTCGCCTACTAATTTTTTAATTTTCTTTCTTAATTTTTCAATATCTTCACCACCACGGCCGATTACAACGCCTGGTTTAGCAGTATTGATTTTAACTTCGATGCGTTTGCTTGTTCTTTCAATAATTACTTCACTTACAGCAGCATCTTTTAATTCTTCTTTTAAGAAATCTCTGATTTTTAAATCATTATTTAGGAATTTAGCATAATCTTTTTTAGCATACCATTTTGATTGCCAATCTTTATTTACGCCAAGTCTTAGTCCGTTAGGATTTACTTTTTGTCCCATAAATTATGCCTCCTTCTTTCCGTCACTAACTTTTACAGTTATATGACTTGTTCTTTTATCTCTTCTGTCAACTTTAGTACGAGAACCAAATTTAACTCTCTTTAGAACTGGTCCCGGATTAATAAAGCATTCAGATACAAATAAATCTTCTTCTTTTAAGTTTAGATTATTAACAGCATTTGCAGCAGCAGAATCTAAAACTTTAATTATTAATCTACTTGATTTTGTATTAGTATTTTTTAAAATAGCTCTAGCGTCACTAACTTTTTTACCTCTGATTAAATCAAGAGTCATTCTTGCTTTACGAGGAGCAACGATAGCCATTTTATGTATTGCGTAAGCTTCCATTTAACCTCCTACTTATTTCCGGCATGGCCTGTAAATTTACGAGTAAGTGCAAATTCACCTAATTTGTGACCAACCATTTCTTCAGTTATATAAACTGGTATAAATTCACGTCCATTATGTACAGCAATTGTATGACCAACAAAGTCTGGGAAGATAGTTGAACGACGAGACCAAGTTTTAACAACTTCTTTTTTATTATTTTCATTTAATTTTTTAATTTTTTTCATTAAACTTTCGGCTACATAAGGGCCTTTTTTAATACTTCTTGCCATAAACTCTCCTCCTATTTCTTCTTACGACTAACAATTAATTTGCTAGAAGCTTTCTTTGGTTTACGTGTTTTATATCCAAGTGCTGGTTTACCCCATGGAGTAACAGGACCTTTCTTTCTACCGATAGGAGCACGTCCTTCACCACCACCGTGTGGATGGTCATTAGGGTTCATAACAGAACCACGGTTAGTAGGTCTTATTCCCATATGTCTTTTACGTCCAGCTTTTCCTAAGTTTACTAATTCGTAATCTTCATTACCAACTACACCGATAGTTGCTAAGCATTCACCTAGTACTTTTCTAGTTTCACCTGATTGTAAACGAAGTAAAATATATTTTCCTTCTCTACCAAGGATTTGAGCAGATGCTCCAGCACTACGTGCCATTTCTGCGCCTTTGCCAGGTTTAAGTTCGATATTATGAACAACTGTACCTACTGGGATATTTTTAAGTGGTAATGTATTACCAACTTTAATATCTACGTTTTCTCCAGATACAACAATTGTGCCAACTTTTAAATCTTTTGGAGCGATAATATATCTTTTTTCGCCGTCTTTATAAGTTAAAAGGGCAATATTTGCAGTTCTATTTGGATCATACTCAATAGTAGTTACTCTTGCTGGAATATCAAATTTATTTCTCTTGTAATCGATAACACGATATTTTCTTTTAGCACCGCCACCAATGTGTCTTACAGTCATACGACCCTGATTGTTTCTACCACCAGTTTTGCTAATACTTACAAGCAAGCTCTTTTCTGGAGTTGTACTAGTAATTTCTGTATTAGTTAAGGTACTCATTCCTCTACGACCATTAGTTGTTGGTTTATATTTTTTAATTCCCATAAGTACACCTACATTTCTATAGCACTACCATCGCATAATGTAATGATAGCTTTCTTATAAGTTTTTCTTGTTCCAGTGTATCTTCCTACTCTTTTCTTTTTAGGTTTTGTATTAAGAGTATTTACACTTTTTACTTTAACACCAAATGTTTCTTCAATAGCTTGTTTAATTTGAATTTTGTTTGCACTTTTTGCTACTTTAAAAACATAAGTGTTATTTTGTGCTAATGCACTAGTTTTTTCAGTTATAACTGGTGAATAAATAATATCTGATTTCATTATTTAAGCACCTCCTCAATATATTTCATTGCTTCTTCATCAACTACTACGTTATCAGCATTAATGATGTCATAAACATTTAATTCATTAGATAAGATAACTAGAATATTAGAAAGATTTCTTGATGCCATATATAATTTTTCAGCATCAGATGAACATATAAATAATGTTTTTCCTTCTAATTTTAATGTATTTAGCATTTGTTTTAAATCTTTAGTTTTTAAACTATTTAGTTCTAATGATTCAACTACAAATAGTTTCTTTTCGTTTGCTTTAATAGATAATGCACTTCTTAAAGCAAGAACTCTTTCTTTCTTATTCATTTTGAAAGTATAGCTTCTTGGGCTTACTCCAAAGGCAATTCCACCGCCTCTATAATGAGGTGCACGAATTGATCCTTGACGAGCATTACCTGTACCTTTTTGTTTGTAAGGTTTTCTGCCGCCACCGCTTACTTCAGCACGAGTTTTAGTTTTGTGAGTTCCTTGTCTTAAAGATGCTAATTGTAAATCGATAGCTTTCTTTAATACTATTTCATTTGGTTCTTTAATAAATACAGTTTCATTTAGTTTTAGATCTTTAACTTTTTCGCCGTTTAGGTTAATAATATCAACTTTTCCCATTATTTACCTCCTAGTTTTCTTCTTGTGCTGAAGTTTCTTCTGGTTTAACTTCTTCTTCAGCAACATTTGCTAAATTTGTTTCAGTAGTTGTTTCTTCACTAGTAACTTCTTCAACTACTTCTTCAGGCATTTCTGGTTCATAGTTAACTAATTCAAATGTTCCTTTTTTGCCACCTTTAACAGCTTCTTTAATTAAAACTAATGAATTTTTAGCTCCTGGAATATTTCCACTTACTAAAATATAATTATCTACTGTATTTACATCAACAATTTGTAAATTTTGGATAGTTACAGTATCAACACCCATATGTCCTGATAGTACTTTTCCTTTTAAAACTCTCATTGGTCTCATAGTACCCATTGAACCAGGTCTTCTATGATATCTTGAACCGTGAGTTTTAGGTCCTTCAGATTGATTATTTCTTACAATAACACCTGTAAAACCATGTCCTTTTGTAGTTCCGGTAACGTCTACCTTTTCTCTTACTTCAAATATGTCTGCTTTAATTGTGCTTCCTAGTTCATAAACAGATGCATCTTGAACTTTGATTTCCTTTAAGAAGCGCTTAGGTGAGACACCAGCCTTTTTAGCATGTCCCATTTCTGCTTTAGTTGCACGTTTTTCTTTTTTATCAGTAATTCCTAATTGAATTGCTTCATAACCATCTGTTTTTGTAGTTTTAACTTGCATTACAACATTTGGTTCAACGCTTACAACTGTAACAGGAATGATTTTTCCATCTTTCGTAAATACTTCGGTCATCCCGATTTTACGTCCTAAGATTCCTTTCATCTTTTTACCTCCATCTAATTATTTGTTTTGATTTCGATGTCAACGCCACTTGGAATATCTAAGTGTGTTAAAGCATCCATTGTTTCCTTGCTAGGATTTTTAATATCAATAAGTCTTTTATGTGTGCGCATTTCGAATTGTTCACGAGCATCTTTGTATTTATGTACAGCTCTTAAAACAGTTATTTTTTGAATTTCTGTTGGAAGAGGTACAGGTCCAGAGATTTCCCCGCCTGTTCTTTTAACAGTATCAACGATTTTTGCAGCAGCAACATCAAGTACTCTATGATCGTATGCTTTTAGTTTGATTCTTACTTTTGACATTTTCATGTCCTCCTTTCGTTTACATCCAGTATAAACATAGCTCCGTAACGAATATACCTGATTTTTAAGATTTGGTTTAACAACCTCTCCTAGTGTATCAGCAACCTCGCACATCTAAGCCAGTCAAACCAAGGTAAATTATACCATAAAATCGGATTTTTGCAAGCACTTTTACGGATTTTTTTCCCTATTTATGGCACTTTTTAGAATTCTACCTTACATAATAAAAAAACATCTATTTACATATTAGATGTCTTTCCTTATATATTATATTATTTTACTACGATGCTTACTATGCGTTTTGGGATCACAATAAATTTAATTATTTCATGATCTTGAGTGTATTTTTGAATATTTTCTTCATTTAAAGCAAGATCTCTGATTTCTTCTTCGCTCATTTCATCGGTAACTTTAATACTGGCACGTAGTTTTCCATTTACTTGAACACCGATGGTGTAAGTATCATCGATAGTTTTATTTTCATCATAAGTAGGCCATGAACTTTTAGCAAACATTGCTCCTAAGTTTAGATTTTGATTTAATTCTTCAGTAATATGAGGCGCAATAGGATTTAGTAGTTGCAATAAAGTGCGGTAGTCTTTACTAGTGATATTAGTTTCTTTTTCATAATTATTTAATAGAATCATTAATGAAGAAACGGCAGTATTATAATTCATAGTTAATAAATCATTAGTAACTTTTTTGATAGTCTTATGAATTAATGCTTCTAGAGATTTAGTATATTCATCTTTAGTAACTACTTTATCTTTTAATCTTACAACTTTGTCTAAGAATTTTTTGCAGCCTTTTAAACCGTTTTCACTCCATACAGCGTCTTTAGAATAATCTCCTATAAACATTTCATAAGTTCTTAAAGCATCAGCACCATAATTGTTTACCATATCATCTGGATTTACTACATTGCCTTTACTCTTACTCATTTTTTCATTGCCTTCACCTAGAATCATACCATGAGCAACACGTTTTTTAAATGGTTCACGATAAGGAACAATTCCTTGATCATACAAGAATTCATTCCAAAATCTAGCATATAGTAAATGTCTAGTAGCATGCTCCATACCACCATTATAGTAGTCAACTTGGCCCCAGTATTTCATAGCGTCCATTGAAGCTAATTCTTGATCATTATTAGCATCCATATATCTTATCCAGTACCATGAAGAACCAGCCCAGTTTGGCATTGTATCAGTTTCTCTTTTAGCATCTTCCCCACAACATGGACATTTAACATTGACCCAGTCTTCGACAGTTGACAAAGGGCTTTCACCATTATCAGTTGGTTCATAACTTTCAACATCAGGTAAAATTACGGGTAGTTCATTTTCAGGAACTGGTACCCATCCACATTTTGGACAATTAATCATAGGAATTGGTTCTCCCCAGAATCTTTGACGAGAGAAAATCCAATCTTGCAAACGATAATTAGTTGTTTTCTTACCTATATTATTGTCTTCTAAGAACTTAAGCATTTCATTTATGGCAGTGTCTTTATCTAAGTTATTTAAAAATTCGGAATTTATATGAATGCCATCACCAGTATACGCTTCTTTAGTTATATCCCCGCCTTCAATAACAGGAATTATATCTATATTAAATTTTTTAGCAAATTCGTAGTCTCTTTGATCATGAGCAGGAACAGCCATAATAGCACCGGTACCATAATTTGCTAAAACATAATCAGAAACATAAATAGGAATTTCTCTACCATTTACAGGATTTATAGCAACTAAGCCATCTAATTTAACTCCGGTCTTTTCTTTAGAAGCATCAGTTCTTTCAATTTCAGATTTTTGTTTAGCCGCTTCTTGATAAGCTTTTAATTCAGAAAGATTTTTAATCTTATTTTCATATTTACTTAAAAAACTATGTTCAGGGCTCATTACCATAAAGGTTACACCATATAATGTATCGCATCTAGTGGTAAAGACTTTAAGTTCATCTTCAGTATCTTTTAATTTAAAGTTTACTTCAGCGCCAATACTTTTACCAATCCAGTTTATTTGAGCAGTCTTAATTTTGTCCATAAAATCGGTATCTTTAAGTCCTTCAATTAAACTATCAGCATAAGCAGTCATTTTTAGCATCCACTGATTTTTTAGTTTCTTAGTAGTTGGGGTGCCGCATCTTTCACAAATACCGCCGGCAGCATCTTCGTTAGATAATCCGGTTTTACAATTTGGGCACCAGTTAATTTCTTTTTCAGCTTTATAAGCCATACCAGCTTTAAAGAATTGTAAAAATTGCCACTGAGTCCATTTATAATATTTAGGATCTGTAGTGTTTATTTCTCTCGTCCAATCAAAAGAGATTCCTAATGACTTAATTTGTTTTTTAAATACTTCAATGCATTCTTTAACCATTTTAGTAGGATATACATGATTCTTTATTGCATACTGCTCAGCAGGAGCACCAAAAGCATCCCAGCCAATAGGATATAATACATTATAGCCTTGAGCTCTTTTTACTCTAGCCATAGCATCTAAAGCAGTATAAGAACGTACATGTCCTACATGAAGGCCAGCACCTGATGGATAAGGAAACTCAATTAATAAATAATATTTTTCTTTATCTCCACCGTTTTTAGCGATAAAACATTTTTCTTCTTCCCAAATTTTTTGCCATTTTTTTTCAATTTCATTAAAATTCATAATTATTTTCCTTCCTTCTTATATTTCTTTTCTAAAATTTTGCCTAATAATGTATAAAAAATAATAATCAGGGCCATCAGCATAACAAAGCCAATTGCCATTTGCCAAATATATTTTAAATCAAACATTGTGCATACAGTTCCAGTAAAAGATATTATAAATGTATTGATTAAATAAATAATGATGCTTACACCTTTATAATTAATCTTATCCTTATCTATTTTAAATTTAGCACATAATAATTCATATTCTTTAATATTTGGTAATTCTTTTTTAAATAACTTAATAAAATAAATTACTAAATACACTAAAAAGATAAAAGTAAAACTGATTAAAAAAACAAATAAATCTTCCATATAAATCCTTTCTAAAATAAAAAACACGATTTTTCAAAGGACGAAAAACCGTGGTACCACCTTAATTAAACTCTAAAGTTATAAAGGACTTCTCCTAACACATCCAAAAGCAAGTTCGAAATATTCTTTTATTAGTTTTCATCAGCCACTAACTTTCTTTAAAAAGAATTATTACTACTACTCTTTTTTCATCTGCTTAATTCGTATTATAGCTTTTTTATCTGGAAGTTGCAAGTGGTTTAATTGGATTTAATCAAAAAATGTTTGGATATTAATACTAGACAAAACTTTTTAATTTAACTATTCGCTGTCGTAGTGTTTTTTGCGGTAGTTTTGATAATGATTTTACCAGATAACATTTTGCCACTAGCTTGATCTTTTTCGTCTATTTCTTCAGATAACCAAAGTCTTAATTTATAAGTCTTGGAACCATCTATAGGAAAGAAGTCATCTTGAAGTTTATAGGCAACACCACCATTTAATGAATCCATTGTTGGAAGTTTTGATAAATAATTAGTAAAATTTGTACTAGAATTTTCAAAATAAGTTTTAACAAAAGATGATGATAGTGTTGATGAATTACTAACTTCAAAGCCTAGACTTACAGTTAAAGGAGCCTTACAATTATTAGTTAGAGTAAATGTGTAAGGTGTATTTTTCATTCCTCTTTCATCGGTCATAGGATATGTATTTTCTAATTTAATACTATTTTTAGCATCAGAAAAAGTTAAGTTTATACAAGGTATAGTTGATATATTGTTAGTTCCTTCCTGGCTTATTGTCGTAGTAAAGATAGCATAAGTTATGCAAGTACAAGAAATAATTAATATGCTAATAATACCAATATATATAAACGTTCTATTCTTAATAAAATTCTTCATTTACAATCACCTCATATCATAAAAAGTATATAATATAAATTTTATATTTTCAATGAAAAATGTGAAATTAAAAGTTTAGCAGTTTTTATTATAGTGTTCCTTAGCAATTTCTTTTAAAGTTTTAGCTTCTATGGTTTTAGGAGTATCAAATTTTCCATTAGAATACTCAACTTCTTGTTTAAGATAAACTATAGTATCAAGTGGTTTATCTGTACAAATATTAAAATCGTCATTATAGCCAGCGTAATTATCTAGTACTGTATAATATTCAATAATCAATTTATTATCAGAGAACTTCATTTCTTGTTCTTCTGTCCACATATTATCAGGGTGAGCAAAAATTACAACTTGACCATTTAAATCATACACATTTTCATAAAAATTTTCTTCTCCGGTATTAATAATAATATATTTATTATCTATAATTTGCTTTATAGTGGGCGCAGATATTCCTTGGCCATCAGCAGAATATAAAGTTTTACTATTAATTTCATAATCTTGATATCTACCTAATTTTTTTACTATTTTGAAACCATTTTCTTCATAATAAATGCAGTTAATATCACTACTTGACTGACATTTTGTTTCCTCTTTAGTTTTTACTTCTTGTTCTTTATTAGAATCAGAAGCATTTAGTTTATTAAGTTTAAATAGTAAATAACATATTACAAGACTTAATAATACAATAGTAATTATTAAAAATGTTATTGCTTTTTTATTTTTATTCATTTTTGTTTTCTCTTTCTATATTACAATTCAGCAAGATACTCAAGTAGTTTCATAAACATATTAACATATTTACCATGTAAACCTTTTCTTTTTAATTTACGAATTTCAATACGTTTACGTTTTATTTCTTTATCACTAAATAATATACTACTAATAGTTTCTTTTAAACTAGTATTAATTTGTAAATCACTTAAAATTGAATCAATATCTTCATTTACAATTCTTTCAGCAGCAATTTCAATGTCTTTACCTTTACAGTTTAAAGATACCTGTTTTGAAGGATTAACATCTAAAATTTCTACGACAAAGTCATTACCATCTATATATGATTTAAAAGAAGTAATTTTTTCTTCACCAATATAGAGAATAACATCTTCCGGTTTTCTGGTATTTCTAAATCTAATTTTAAAATCTCTTTTGCTCGGTACTATTTCGGTTTTACCTTCAACAGGTCTTATAATAACCGTAAAGTTATTGCTTTGATAATTGTAATCAATGTCAGTAATTAAATAGTAACCTTCTTCAAACATAGAACTAATACCATCATCTTCATATAGTTTATAAGTATTACTTCTACCAGGGAAAATAACAATTTCCATTTTTTTAGGAGCATCCGTATCATTAATATTATCTTCCTCTAAAATGGCTTTAGGAATAATAGTTCCGCGTTTAGCAAAAACAGGATAATCTTCATCTTTGTAAAAAGTTACATAGCGTTTACCACCCATAAATTTCTTACCTGTTTTAAAGTCATACCAAACACCATCAGGTAAAAAAATTCTTTGAACTGTACGATTCATTAATATATCTTTTTTAGTCGTTATGGGAGCAATAAATAGTTCCGTACCAAAATAGTATTCATTTTTATACATTGGTTCATCATATATTTCGGGATACTTATAATAAATTGGCTGAACTAAAGGTAAACCAGTTTGGTGATATTTATAGCTTTCAGTATAAATATAAGGAATTAATTCATGACGAAGATGTAAATATTCTTTAACAACTGAAAAGGTTTTAACATCCCAAAGCCAAGGCTCTCTTTTATAGTAGTGGGATGCATCGGATGATAATCTTAAGATAGGAGAATAAACACCAAACTCTATAAATCTCATGTATAATTCAGGGTCTTCAATTCCCTCTTTGTAGCCACCAATGTCATGGCTCCAGAAGCTAATACCCATGTTGGAGCTCTTAGAGTTAAATTCTGGTAACATATCTAAGTTTTCCCAACCTACAATAGTTCTACCACTATATAAAATTGGATACTTATGAGCCGCGATTAAGCCATTACGACTTAAGATAATACCACGTTTTTCTTTAAATTTTTTAAAATCATTAAAGTGATAGTAATTTAGAGCTCTTAAAGTATATAAATCTTTTATATTATTATAATCAATCCAGAAAAAGTCAGCCCCTATTTCATATAATGGATTTATTAATTCGGTAAAGTAAGCATTTATAGTTGTTTTATCAAATACATTAAAGGGAATTACACCTTCCTTAGGATAATTAACTTTTTCTTTAAATCTTTTATAAGCAATTTCTTCAGGATAAATACCGTCGACTGGATTAACAGAAAGCCCTACTCTAATCTTTTTTTCATGTAAATTATTAATTAATTCGCGAGGGTTTTCAATTAATTTATAATTAAAAGTAAAACCAGAATCGGTATTTTTATTTTGAACATGCCAAGCTTTACCAAATAGGAAAACTGACAAAGGAATATCATTTTTATTAAAATCCCAAATTAAATTTTCGATTGATTTCGCATTATAAGAAATATTTTTATGCCACCAGTTTCCTAAAGCATAGCGAGGAATTAATGATGGTTTTCCAGTTAGTTTAAAATAGTCTCTCAAACAAAAGCCAAAATCTTTACGATACATAAATAAGTAAGTATCAATTCTAGCATCACTTCTTTTGCCAAAAGAACCATCTTGATTAAATAAGAGCGATTTACTATCATCAATGGAAACAAAACCATCAGTTGAATATAAACCATTTAGATATTTAGCATGACCAAGTTCATTATCTAAAGAGTATGTTGTTCCTTTAAAGTTTCTGGCTTCAGCGGCACCAAAATACCAAAATTTATCGGTATTATTTAAAGTTACTTTTAAATTTTGATCAGGAGCTAGTTTAGATCCATAAAAAGGTTTATTTTTTTCATATTCTAACTTAAAATATTTAGTTGTTATTATTAAAAATCTTTCATCTTCTTTTTTATTAAATCTAGGTACAGTAAATGCTCTAAAAGAGGCAAGCTCAGTTGGTCTATCTTCAAATTGCCCAGCCGGAGAAAATTCAAAACGAATTAAAACTTCACTTAAAATGGTAATACGATAGTTTTTACCTATAAACATAGCATCTTTATTAGATGCTGATAAATGATAATTAGGATAATAAAAATGTTCTTGTAAACTAGCCATAAAATAAACCCTTCCTATTATCTATATAATAGCATATATTTTTAGGTGTGACTAGTTTAAAATAAAAAAAATAATACCGGATGATCCGATATTATCTATTGTAGAATTCAACAATTAATGATTCATTAATATCTGCATTTAATTCACTTCTTTCAGGAAGTCTTACGTAAGTTCCTGCCATTTTTTTAGCATCAAATTCAACATATGCAGGTCTATTTAGAGTATTTTCTAAAGCAGCCTTCATAGCTGGATGATTAAGTGATTTTTCTTTTACTGAAATTGTACTACCAGGTTTAACAGTATATGAAGGAATATTAACACATTCTCCATTTACTAAGATATGACCATGGTTTACTAATTGTCTAGCGCCTCTTCTTGTATTTGCTAAGCCCATACGATAAACAACATTATCTAATCTACTTTCAAGAAGTTTAAGTAAATTTTCACCAGCAATACCTTTCATTTTAGAAGCTCTTTCAAATGTTCTATGGAATTGTTTTTCAGTTAAACCATACATAAATCTAACTTTTTGTTTTTCTTCTAACTGAATACCATATTCACTTAATTTTTTTCTTCTACTTGTTCCATGAATACCAGGAGCATAAGGTTTTTTAGCTAATTCTTTACCATTTTCTAAAATAGAAAAGTTTAATCTACGAGCCTTTTTATACATAGGTCCAGTATATTTTGCCATAAAGTTTTCTCCTTTCTTTTGTAATAGAAAGAATATCTAATATTATTAAGAGTGTTTATTATCTTTTTCCCTTAGGCAGATAAGTTACTAAAGTTATTTCAAATAAACACTTAATTTAATAATATTTAGAAATCTGCCTAAATACGTGAGTATTATATATTAAATATATGCATTTTGTCAATGAATTTTGTACAATTTAACCTTTACCGAATAGTACTTTTATGATAGTATAGGTTTTAACATTTTTACTTAGTGGGATAAATTTTATGGTAAATATAAAATTGTTAGACAGTATCTGTAAAACAGAAATTCATTTATATGATTTGTATCAAGAATTAATAGCGCTTAAAAAGACAGGAAAAAGAAATTTTAATGCGCATAAAAAAGAAATAATTACACAAATAAAGAGCGTTATAGCTACTGAAGAAGAACTATTTACTCCTTTTAGAAATAATCCAGCGCTTGCTAAAGAAACGTATTTATATTTGAAGAGGGCCGCAAAAGAAGATGTTACAGATGAAATCCAAATACTTTTTAGTGAAAATGATAATACATATATTATTAGTAGAATTTTTTATATATTAAAATTTTTCTATTTATTAGATACTGGTTATTTTAAAGCATGGATTGATCCAGATTTTATTAATATAGTGTCTGGCGATGATATAGAAAATGGAATTAATTATTTAAAACGGGAAATACCTTTTTTAGAGCTATCTTTTGCTAAAAGTTTATATTATTTAATAGGATTTTATGGAAGTGATAAGGATACTATTGATAATCTCATTATTGCTTATTTAAATCCGTCATTGGAAAGTGAATTATTGGAAAATGATTTTAATGATTTACCACTAGCATTAAGAGCTGATTTAATTATAAATAATCATGTTCCTAAAAATATTAAGCAAGCTTTTTATAATCAATATTTCGGTGATAAAGTAGATAATATTTTAGATTATATGATTACTAATGATGAAAATAGTGTTATAGCAGTATTATATTTTAAAGCTGCCCTACTATATCAAGATCCCGTTGGATTAAGAGACATAAGAGATTATATTCCAACTATGTTTGAAGGTAATGACATATTAATTAATGATTTACTGGAGTTTATAGATGATAATGCGCAGGAAAAGAAAAGATTAAATGCGGATTATAAGATAAGTTTAGCAAATATAAAAGAATATAATTTATGTGAAGAAGATTTAGAGATTTATGAAGATATTTTAAATGTTACGAAGCAAATTGCAAGAATTTACAAAAAATTAGCCGATTTAGAAAAACAAGGTTTAAAAAATAGCGTAAAATTTGAAAAGCTATTAAACGCTCTTAGGGAATTATTAGAGGAAGAAAATGCTTATTATGAATACTTTAGATGCAATACGGAAACGGCATATTATTTGGCTGTGTTCTTATCAGATAATAGTGAATACGAATTAGAAACTGCTTTTACAGCTATTATTGATTATGATGATGATGAAGAAGCTTTTACTCTATACCGAATAATAAATAAATTATTTAATATTTCCTACGAAGATGAAAGCATTTTTTATGATACTCTTTATGAAGAAACAAGGAATGCTGCTAAGAAAGACAATTTATCTAAAGAAAGTGTTAGAGATATTATCGTAAATTATGACGAAAGTATTTATTTTTGGATATTAAAGTTTTTAAGTGAAGAAGTAGATGAAGATATTGATACTACACGTATGAGGTATGCTTTAGCTTTTATGTCTATAGACCTTGAAAGAAGTATGATTAATAACAGTTTTGGATGGGAAAGCATTAGAAAGAATTTTGCAGAAGTAACTAAGAGACCATTAAAACAAAATGAATCTTCAGAAAATGTCAGAAATGTTTTTGGTAAAACAATTATTATGGCGTCAACTGAAGAATTAATGAATTATATAAATTTAGAGGATATAAAAAATAAAAATGATATTGCTTTATTATTGGCTGCTTTAAAAGCTGGATTATTATATATTCCTTTAAATAAAATCGAAAATATAAAAATGCAAGTTCAAAAACTTTTAGATTCTTATAATAGCGAATGTGAAGAATATGATAATGCAGATGATGATGAAATAAAAATGGTAATAGGCGATGTTTTGGATAGCGCTTATGGAAACTACGCTAGAATGAATGAGGACTGCAAAGGCAATAACCTATTATTGTAGATTTTATAATATTTTCCTATTGAACTAATAAAAAAATTGTGTTAGTATATACGCTTATAAAAAAGGAGGGTTATTTTTATGAGCATTGAAGTAGGACAAACTTTAGATAATATTAGCAGACTTTCTTTTCAAATCATGGATATTTATAAAAAACTAATTGAATTAGAAAAAAATAAAAATAAAGACGGTGATTATCATAGTAAAAAGAAAGCTTTATTAGAACAGCTAAGTTATTTTAAATCTTTGGAAGATGATGAATATAGTTTTTTTAACGGCCGAGTAATAGATTTATTGGATGCAATGATGTTATTTAACAAAACAATTACACCTAATTATGTTGATACGGTTAGTCATAAAGTTGAAGAATTAATTAAACGCCGTATTATTGATCGATTAGAAAACTTAATGATTGATGATATGGATTTTGCTAATGAACTAGCTAAAAGAAGTATTAATGCCGCGGAGTTTGAAGCAAAACTAAAAAACTCAATTGCTTTTCGTAAAGCGGATTATGAACTAGAAGAAATTAGTAATAGTGACAATGACACAAGAAGAAATATATTTATAGAAAAATTTCATTATGAAGCCTTTATAAATGCAGCGTTAGAAAACTGTTTAATAAGAAGAAATTTTTCTAGTGTGCCTCATAATCTTAATGAAGAAATTATGGGCTTAAAGGAAGCTATAAACCAAGAAGAATTATCTCAATATATAATTGATAATAGAATTTCAAATATTATTGTTAAGTCTTTAATACCCGAATTAATAATTGCCGAACCTTCTATAAAAACAACAGAACTTTTAATTGCTTTTAAAATATTAATTCTTTATTTATCAGAAAATATATTAAAGACTTTAGCTGATTCAATGGCACCATTACAATTTCAAGATATAACAATAAAAGCAAAAATAAAACAAATAATAGATTCTAATACTAAAGAAAAAAATAAACAAAACAGCGATTTAAAAATAAGTTTTTATTAAAAAAAAGGAAATGATTTTTTATTCATTTCCTTTTAGTATGTTTGCACATCTAGGGCAAATGTCCCCTTCTAAAGCATCAACGTAGTTCCAACATCTATTACATTTGTGGCCTTCGCTTTTAGTTACTAATACTTTAACAAATTCACCAGATGGTAAATCTTCATCAGTAATAATTACTTTAGATACAATTAATAATTGATGTAAAACATCTCCTAATTTAGTAACAACGTCCTTATATTTATCACCTAAATTTAATTTTACTTCTGCTTCAAGTGAAGAACCAATAATTTTTTCATTACGAGCTTCTTCCAACGCTTTGAAGACATCAGATTTAATATTAAAGAATAATGACCATAAGTTTTCATCTACCGGAATATCTTTTACTTCTGGCATATCTAGTAAATGAACACTTTCTTTTTTATCTCCAGGAATAAAGCGATAAACTTCTTCAGAAGTATAAGGTAAAATTGGAGCAAGTAATACTACTAAGTTATTTATAATGTTATAAAGAACAGTTTGAACACTTCTTCTTACAAGAGAGTCTTCTTTTTCAATGTATAAAATATCTTTAGTAAAATCTAAATAGAAGTTTGATAAGGTAAACGCGATAAAGTTATTGGTTAATTTATAAACATTTTGATATTCATAATTATTGTATGCTTCTAAAACACCTTTAGTATATTTGTTTAGTTCACTTAACATATATTTATCATATAATGGCATTTCATCTAAAGAAACCATATCTTTTTTAGGATCAAAATTATTTAAGTTACCTAACATAAATTTATATGTGTTTCTTATTTTACGATAACTTTCTTGAACTTGTTTTAATATTTCATCACCGATACGAACATCTTCTGTATAGTCAGTTGATGCTACCCAAAGTCTTAAGACATCGGCGCCACGTTTGTTTATTTCTTCTAATGGATCGATACCATTTCCTAAACTTTTAGACATTTTATTGCCTTTACCATCTAAAGTAAAGCCATGAGATACACATTCTTTATATGGTGATGAGCCATGCATTGCTACACCGCAAATTAGTGATGAGTTAAACCAACCACGGTATTGATCAGATCCTTCTAAATACATATCAGCAGGATAACCTATTCCTCTTGCGCAAAGAACGCCGGTATGAGTAGTTCCTGAATCAAACCAAACATCCATAATATCTTGTTCTTTAGTAAATTTACCATTAGGACTTGCTGGGTTAGTATAGCCTTCAGGTAGTAAATCTTTAGCATCCTTTTCAAACCAATAGTTAGAGCCGTACTTTCTAAATAATTTTGCAACATGCATCATTACATCATAATCTAAAATTGGACTTCCGTCTTCATTATAGAAAATTGGTAGTGGTACTCCCCATACTCTTTGACGAGAAATACACCAGTCGCCACGACCTTCAATCATATTTTTAAGTCTTATTTTACCCCACTCTGGATGCCATTTGATATTATTTTCAATTTCGTTAATAATATCTTTTTTAATTGGTTCGATAGAACAGAACCACTGAGCAGTTGCTCTAAATACAACTGGTTTTTTAGTACGCCAATCATGAGGATATGAGTGAGTTATATTTTTAACGCTTAATAATACGCCTAATTCATTTAATTTTGTTATAACTGCTTTATTAGCATCTTCAAAATATAAACCAGCAAATTCGCCAGATTCTTTATTTAGTTTACCATCATCATCGATACCAAATACCATTTCTAAATTATATTTTTTACCTAAAATAAAGTCGGCATCACCATAACTTGGAGCAGTATGAACTAAACCAGTTCCGGCATCTAATGTAACTTCTTCACCCATAACAACAGGACTAATACGATCCATAAAGACATGATGATAAGTTACACCTTCTAAGTTACTTCCTAAGAAGACACTTAGTTCTTTAATATTTTCCCATTTAAATTCAGTTTTTAAATTTTGTAATAAATCAGTGGCAACAACATAATTTTTACCATTTACTTCGACTTTAGAATATTCAAAATCTGGTCCGACAGCAATAGCAGTGTTTCCAGGTAAAGTCCAAGGAGTTGTTGTCCAAATAACTAGGTTGTCACCTTTTTCTACGAATTCATTACCTTTTTCTACTTCGAAAGCAACAAAAATTGATGCATCAGTTCTATCTTTATATTCGATTTCAGCTTCAGCTAAAGCAGATTCTGATGATGGTGACCAGTAAACAGGTTTCATTCCTTTAAAAATTAAACCGTTTTTGGCCATTGTAGCGAATACTTCAATTTGTTTAGCTTCTAGTTCATGCTGAAATGTAGCATAATAATGATCCCAGTCGGCTAAAACATTAAGAGATTTGAAACCTTCCATTTGAGTAGCAATTTGTTTTTTAGCATATTCTTCACAAATATTTCTAAATTCAGCTTTGCTTAAAGCTTTACGGTCTACTCCACTATTAGTTACAGCTTGCTCGATTGGTAAACCATGAGTATCCCATCCAGGAATATAAATCATGTCTCTACCACTCATAGCTGCATATCTATTAACAAAATCTTTTAATATTTTATTCATAGCATGGCCAATATGAATAGAACCATTAGCATAGGGAGGTCCATCATGTAATACAAAAGGTTTTCTTCCTTTATTTTTTTCTCTAACCTTATTGTAAAGATCCATTTCTTCCCATTTTTGTCTTTGTAGTTTTTCGTTTTCTGGTAAATTGCCTTTCATTTGAAATTCAGTTTTAGGCATTAAAAGTGTTTCTTTGTAATCCATTTTATTTCCTCCTTTAAATAAAAAAAGTTCACAATCTAAGGGTGACATATGGCCACGGTACCACCTTAGTTTATGAACTTGTTCATACACTTAAATCTTTAACGCAGATATACGTACTATCTTCATAGTAGCATCAGAAGTGATACATAATATTTCTAGCATACTTACTTTCACCAATTTGTAAGCTCTCTAAATGCCGTTCATATTAACGTCTTCATCAATTGCTTTATGACTTAAATTATAATAACTTGTTCTTTATTTGTCAAATGTTTTTATGATAATTATTTATAGTTTAAGGTTATTTTTGCAGAACCATTTCCAGTATGACCTATTCCACTTGTATATGTGCCACCACTTGGCATAGGCATTAAATTAGTTCTTGCCTTTGATTTTTCATCATTAGTCCAAGTATAACCGCCACCATCTATTATTAATGTATTAGTAAATTTCTTTTTACTATAGTGAATACTACAGCTATTGTCAGTTGTTCCTTGTGTGCAACTGCTTTTAGGAGTGGCATCAGTTGCAGATGTAATAGCTACACAGCCAGTGTGTCCACTAATATATGATGAACCTCCGCCAGTTTGAGAACCCGCCTTACCTGGATCTTGTCCAGAACCTGCGCCACCTAAGATACCGCCGCCAACACCGCCTGCATAACCATTTTCACCAGCACCTCCTATATTTCCAATGTATAAGGATCACTACTAGTACCAGTACCACCTACTACTTTTACATCAGACTTTAGATATAGGGAAGGGCGAACGCTTGCGCGACCCAACACAACACCGGTAGCCAGATCACCATAACTAGTCACAATGAACGTGTTGTAAGCACCAGACGAAACCGGCGATATAGTCCAGTAATGAACACCTTTAAATAGCCAGTTATTGTTCTTACATGCTCTACTAAGTGGGGCTTGACTGCAACTTTCATCAGTACTTGCAAATCCATAATCACTTGGGTATATTAGTCCAATATAATCGCTTGATTTTGTTGCGTGACCATTATACACTTCTGTACCTTTTTCTTTTGTATATAGCTCATTTACCGATTTTTTTCCATAACCAAAGCATCCTAAATTCCACATTGTATTTTGTATCATACTCTTTGCAGACTCATTAATTTTGTTTATATCTGGACATGTTATTGTTGCATTGGTTGCTGTCGTTGCACCACCTACTGCACCACTTGCTTCTGAGTGACAAGTTATAGTTTTTCCTTCATAATAGTAATCATTTAAGAATTCTCTTAAATATGATTTAGTCCAGTCATTAGTTCCATAATTTGTTTCTATTCCTTGTGCAGTTGTTTTATTATCAAATGAATATGTAGTTAATATATCATCTCTTACTAATTTAACATTACCATTAAATATTCCAATTATTCTCCATAATTCATCATTAAATTTTACATAGTTTTTTGGATTTGCACCTACATATCTTATATTTAAGTCTGGTGTAGTATCTTTTTCAAGTCCATTTGAAGATGCATTTACATTGTACTGATTTTCTATATAGTTTGTTAATGCTGTTAGTGTTACTTGTTTTTTCCATGTTGCCTCTATTACTACACTTTCAGTATTTATTGTTAAGACATTACCATCAAGTGTGCCATCTCCACTAGTTATCTTCCAACCGTTAAATTTGTATCCTTCTTTAGTTGGCTCAATTAAAGTTACTTTTTCACCACTTCCATAAAAATCATTAATAGTTTGGGTAGTACTTCCGCCATTTAATTCTAATGTAAGGGTTAATCCTCCTTGGTAGAATGTATAAGGATCACTACTAGTACCAGTACCACCTACTACTTTTACATCAGACTTTAGATATAGGGAAGGGCGAATATTTGTGCGATACAACGCAAAATTGCTATACAGACCACCGACACTATGCATAGAGAACACGTTGTGATCATTAGACGAAAGCGGCGATATAGTCAAGTACAAAACACCATTATATAGCCAGTTATTGTTCTTACATGTATTACTAAATGGGTCTTGCCTGCAACTTGCATCTGTTGATGCATATACGTAATCACTTGGATATATTAATCCAATATAATCAGTTGATGTTGTTGCGTGACCATTATACACTTCTGTACCTTTTTCTTTTGTATATAGCTCATTTACCGGTATTGTTCTATAAACAAAGCCTCCTAAATTCCACATTGCTTTTTGTATCATACTCTTTGCAGAATCATTAATTTTGTTTATATCTGGACATGTTATTGTTGCATTTGTTGCTGTCGTTGCACCACTTGCTTCTGAGTGACAAGTTATAGTTTTTCCTTCATAATAGTAATCATTTAAGAATTCTCTTAAATATGATTTAGTCCAGTCATTAGTTCCATAATTTGTTTCTATTCCTTGTGCAGTTGTTTTATTATCAAATGAATATGTAGTTAATATATCATCTCTTACTAATTTAACATTACCATTAAATATTCCAATTATTCTCCATAATTCATCATTAAATTTTACATAGTTTTTTGGATTTGCACCTACATATCTTATATTTAAGTCTGGTGTAGTATCTTTTTCAAGTCCATTTGAAGATGCATTTACATTGTACTGATTTTCTATATAGTTTGTTAATTTAGTAATTTTTGTTTGTTCAAATTTTATATCATCTAATTTATCTATTAAATTTTGGTTAAAATTATAATTTCTTATTGTATTTAAAAGAAGTGCACAAAAAAGTAAGAAAAAAGTAAGTATTAATGAAGTAGCAATAAATCCTTTATTATTTTTCACACTAGCCTCCTTTACTTTATTATATTGTATTACAAATTAGAAAATAAAAAAAGACTAAAAATAGTCATTTAAAAAATATTAGCAATTAATCCGTATGATACTAACATCATAATTATACTAGCCATTATAACTCCTAATATAGCTGCTAAAAAAGCCTTCTTTTTGTCCATTCTTAGTAAAGTCGCGATTAAACAGCCTGTCCAAGCACCTGTTCCAGGAAGAGGAACACCAATAAATAGTACTAGACCCCAGAAACCATACTTTTCAATACTTTCCTGTTTTTCCTTGCCTTTTCTTTCACAGAATAAAACGAATTTTTTCATAATATTATGTTTTTTCATAAAATCAAATACATAATCTAAAAACCATAATATTAAAGGAATAGGAATTAAGTTACCAATAATACATATTATATATGCCGGTAATGGTTTAATATCTAATAAAGCAGCTGCAATAAGTCCGCCACGAAGTTCTAAGATGGGCGTTAAAGATATTAAAAATACAATAACATATTTCATTATAAGAGAAGAACTTGCACCACCAAATATACCAATAATCCATTTTACTAATTTATTTGCCATTTATTTCACCTTTTTCATTTTATCATATGCTCTAAAGCTCTAGCAATAACTATCTTACCATATTCATAGGTTAAAGATCCTTGCTGATAAGCAATGTATGGCTTTCTGATTGGAGCATCACATGATAATTCTATGCTAGAACCATCTGTAAATGAACCACTAGCCATTATTATTTGATTATCATAACCTGGCATATCAGTTTTTTCTGGTGTAAAGGAAGAGTCAATTGGACTATTATTTTGAATAGCGCTTACATATTTAATTAACTTTTCTTCATCATTAAAAATAATTCCTAAAACAATATCATCTAAATTGCTATTTACTAATTTATAGCCTAACGAAGTAAATAACTCTTTAGTAAGAACTTTTATTTTTAAAGCATTTTTTACAACATTTGGAGCTAAGTATAATCCTAATAAAAAGGATTTATTTTGATTTAAGGTTGGCCCTACTTCAAAACCAAGACCTGGGGCAGTTAATCTTTCAGATGCTAGTTTTACATATTTTTCTTTACCGACAATATATGCGCCATTACTAGCAATACCTGCGCCTAAATTTTTTATTAAAGAACCAACAACTATATCGGCTCCTACTTCAGTAGGTTCTTTTTTAGAACACATTTCACAGTAACAATTATCAACAAGAATAATGATGCTAGGATTTATATTTTTAATAAAACTTATAACTTTTTCTAATTTTTGAATGCTGATGGTGTTTCTATTTCCATAACCTAAACTTCTTTGAATATGAATAACCTTAATTCCATCCAAATTATTTTTTATTTCATCATAATTAAAATCATTATTTATTAAATCAATATATTTAAAATTAATATTAAAAGCTTTTAGAGAACTTTCATTAGGGGTAATACCTATTACTTCATGAAGAGAATCATATGGTTTACCAGTTATTGATAGCATAGTATCTCCAGGTCTTAAAACTGCAAAAAAAGCAACAGTTAGAGCGTGGGTGCCAGAAATAAACTGAGTTCTTACCAAAGCACTTTCACATTTAAAAACGTCTTTATAAACTTTTTCAATTTTATCTCTTCCGACATCACCAATGCCATAACCGGTAGTACTAGCAAAGTCACTGGAGCTTATTTTATTTTTGATAAAAGCTTCTAAAACTTTCTTACTGTTATAAAAGCAAATATCATCTATTTCTTTAAAAACTGAGACATTTTGTCTTTCAATTTCTTCAATTTTAGTTTCTAACATCTTCAGCACCAACCTTTATTATTTGATCATTTATATTTTTATTAGTGGCAATTTTAAAAATTAATTTGGCTAAATCTTCTTTTTTGATAAAATCAATTTTTTGACGATAATCTTCTGCCATTTCCTTATTCATGTCTGTGTCAATCCAATCGGGACATATACAGTTTACTCTAATATCAGTTAAATATTTAGAAAAATTATGCGTTAGAGATATAATACCTGCTTTAGATGCATCATAATCAATACTTTCAGGATAATAAGTATCTAAAGCATTAGTGGAGGAAATATTTAGAATACTTCCTTCTTTCATTTTTTCAATGGCATATTTAGTTACTAGAAAAGTTCCCGTTAAATTGGTGTGAATTACTTTGTTAAAGTCAGCGCCGGTTTTTTCTAAGGGGTCTTTATCTAAAGCAATCGCAGCATTATTAATTAGTATATCTAAGGAAGAAATCTCTTCAAACATCTTTTTAACTTCCTCTTCATTAGAAATATCTGCTTTAATTACTTTTACATTTACAGAATATTTTTGTAATTCTTCTTTTAAAGATAAAGCCTTATCTTTATTTTTATTATAATTTATGATGACATCATAATGATTTTTAGCAAATTCTAAAATAATGGTTCTACCTAATCCTCTAGAAGATCCAGTTACTAATACATTCATGATAACACTTCCCTACTAGTAATTAATTTTACTATAAATACAATAAAATAAAAAGATTATATTTATTCCAGAGTTTATATAAACTTTAAAATAATATAATCTTTTAATATTTTTACTTTATAAGAGTTATTTTTGCAAAACCATAACCAATATTTCCGGTTTTAATTGGTGAGAAGCCGGTTAAATCTGGCATGCTTTCTTTAGCACCTTTTACGTTAGTCCATTTATATCCAGCGCCATCTATCATAACGGTATTAGTAAATTTTTTACCACTATAATGAATACTACAGGAATTATTAGTTGTGCCTGTTGTACATCCACTTTTTGGTGTTGTGTCAGATGCCGAAGTTATTGCTACACAGCCTGTATGCCCACTAATATAGGAAGAGCCTCCGCCAGAACCATTAACACATGTAGCACCGCCACCAGGATAATAACCATTGCCACCAGGACAGCCACCGTTAGCAACACCAAAAGATGAATCAGCATAGTTACTATTATCTTTAGCACCTACAGAAGTTTGAGTTCCACCAGTACTACCACCACTTTTATTACCATCGTAACCAACTAAGCCGCCTCCAGCACCTAATAGTTCACTAGAAGTATAACCACTACCGCCTGCTACCATTATTCTACTTCGTAAACTATTTATATCGTTCCAAGCGCCAGCTACTAATCTAACATCAGTAGCACCGCCACCAGGAAAACCGCCATAGTCTGCAGTTCCGCCATTAAATGATGTTCCATTAGCAGTACTATTTAATCCTTGTCCAATGTAAAAATAGATTTTTTCATTTTGGATTAGTTCTATTTCACCACTAGTATATCCACCCATACTAGCTGAATTAGCAGCTTGGGCGCCCCAAAGTTCTATTTTATATGTGCCGGTTTTAGGAACGGTATATTCTTGATATGATCCAGTATAGGAAAAAATTGTACTATAGTTTTCTTCTTTATAAGTTTTGCTGTAAAACATTATTTTAGCATAACCATTAACTTGTTTAGGAACACTGGAATAAGGTAATGATGAAGATGTTTGCATTAAACGAGTGCGAAGACTTTCTTCTTCGGTTAACTTACAATTAGCACAATACATTATTTTGTTAAGTAATTGGGAATTACCGATATATCCTGAGCCGCCGCCTCCAGGAGCGTGAAAGCCGGAGCCGCCACCATAGTAGCCGCCGCCGCCTCCAGCGTGTGTATAATAATTGTTATTTGAGCTATTACCAAATTGAGTATAGTTTCCGCCATAGCCAAAGGTAGCAGCTGATGGGA
>CAKOOC010000004.1 GCA_934098375.1 uncultured Bacilli bacterium | reverse complement strand
GGATCAAATAACGTAAGTATAAAGGCATTATGGCAGCAAACATGGAATTTTGATTTTACTGGATCAGAACAAACATTAACTGCACCTCATAGCGGTTTATATAAATTAGAAACATGGGGAGCGCAAGGTGGAAATGTTACTGGTGGCACAAATGGTGGTACTGTTTCAGGATTAGTAGGTGGATATGGAGGCTATTCAACAGGACTTTTTTATTTAGAACAAGGAGAAATATTGTATATAAATGTAGGCGGCCAAGGGCCTTCTAATGTAACTACATCAACAAACGGTACATTTGTAAGAAAAGATGGAGGATATAATGGCGGTGGTAAGGCGGTTGTAAGTGATTATTATGGATTTGCCGGTGGCGGCGGCGGCGCCAGTCATATTGCAACTAAATCGGGATTGCTTTCAACCCTTGCGGAAAATAAAGAAAAAATTGTACTTGTAGCTGGAGGCGGCGGCGGCTCAGGTTATTATAATTATGATTCTGCTGGTATAAAAGGTATGGGCGGTGGCGGAGGTGGTATAAATGGCACTTATAGTTATAGAAATAATGCAGTTCATACTTCACCAGGGACTCAAACATCAGGTGCAGCATTTGGCAATGGCGGATTTTCTTCCGTGACCAGTGGTAATGGATATCATGGCGGAGGCGGCGGTGGCTACTATGGCGGAAGTGCTGGATCATGGGGTCCGGGAGCTGGAGGCTCAGGATACATCGGCAACTCTATGCTTACGGATAAAGTTATGTACTGCTATAATTGCCCTTCTTCAACTGGAACTGATACCAAAACAATATCTACAACATGCACAAATTCATCTGCTACCGAAAATTGTGCGAAACAAGGAAATGGTTATGCAAAAGTACAGTTTTTAACTGCAAAGGCAACTGATAATAGAGTAACGTTAAATAAAGAATTTGATAGTATCAAAGGTGAGCAAACATTTGTCGCAAACGTATCTGGTTACTATAAACTGGAAGTTTGGGGAGCACAAGGTGGGAATGTTTCTGGTGGAACCAATGGTGGCACTGTAACTGGGGTAATTGGTGGATATGGTGGATATGCAACTGGTACTATATATATGAAGCAAAATGAAATATTATATGTAAATGTCGGCTCACAAGGACCATCTAATGTAACCACTTCAAAAAATGGTACATTTGTAAGCTGGAGCGGTGGCTATAATGGCGGTGGTAAAGCGGTTGTAAGTGATTTTTATGGATTTGTAGGTGGTGGCGGTGGTGCCAGCCATATCGCAACTAAATCGGGATTACTTTCAGCTTTAGAAAACAGTAAATCTTCAATAATAATTGTTGCTGGTGGTGGTGGTGGCGCCATGTATTATAATTATAATTCTGCCGGTAGTAAAGGAATGGGTGGTACCGGCGGCGGTATATCGGGAAGCTCTGGTTATTTAAATACTGTAGGAAACAGTCCAACAACTGGAGGTTCTCAAACATCAGGTTTTAAATTCGGATTAGGCGCAACCACCGCTGTTAGTTCCGGTAATGGTTATTTTCCTGGAGGCGGCGGCGGATATTATGGTGGCTATGGCGGAGAATGGGGACCTGGTGGCGCTGGCGGTTCTGGCTTTATTGGCAATACTTTACTTACAAATAAAGCAATGTACTGTTATAGCTGCACTGAATCAACCGCCGAGGCAACTAAAACAACATCAACAACATGCACAAACTCATCAGCAACAACCAATTGTGCAAAACAAGGAAATGGTTATGCAAAAATAACATTTATTTCTGAAAATTAAAGAGTTCATGAATTAGAACTCTTTTTAAATTTTTAAAAATATGCAATAATATATATAGTGATTGTTATGTTTAAAGAAGAACTAAAGTTAGTACCAGAAAAACCTGGTTCATACCAAATGTATGATATAAATAACGTAGTAATATATGTTGGCAAAGCTAAAAACTTAAAGAGAAGATTAAGTTCTTATTTTCGTGGAACTCATACTGGAAAAACCCAAAAAATGATTTCTAATATTGCTTATTTTAAATATATAGTTACTAATACGGAACTAGAATCATTTATTTTAGAAATAAACTTAATAAAAAAATATAATCCAAAATATAATATTCTTTTGAAAGATGATAAAAGTTATCCATATATTGAGTATACAAGAAAGCCTTTTCCGGCTTTAAAAGTAGTGAGATATTTAAAAGTAAAAAAACATAAGGATAAATTATTATTTGGACCTTTTGTGAATGCTTACGCTGCTAGAAGAATAGTTAATTTAATAAATAGACTTTATCCTTTAAAAAAATGTGAAGGAATGCCTAAAGAAGTATGTTTGTACTATCATATTCATGAATGTTTAGGCTACTGCACTAAACAAATAAATCCAGAAGAAATACTTAAAATGGAAAGTGAAATAATATCCTTTTTAAAGGGAAATGAAGATATTATTAAAAATAAACTAAAGGAAAAAATTGAGTATTATTCAGAAAATTTAAATTATGAACTGGCTTTAGAATTAAAAAAAGAACTTGATTATATGACAATTGTATTAGAAAAACAAAAAGTAGAACTTTCAAGTAAAGATAATTTAGATGTAGTAAACTATGTATTTAAAAATGGGTATCTTTCAATTGAAATATTATTTATTAGAAATGGTAAACTAATTGGAAACTATAATGAGATTGAAGTTGTTACTGATGATTATATGAATGAATTGGAATATTATTTAGCTTTATTTTATAATAAAAAAGAAATTCCTAAAGAAATTATTATTCCTGATGAATTTGATGAAAAGATATTAAAAGAAGTAGTTCAAACTAAATTTACTAAAATTTCAAGAGGTCAGAAAAGAAAACTTCTTTTGATGGCAAAAGAAAATGCGGCAATTAGTTTAGATAATAAATTTAAATTAATAGAGAATAAACTAGAAAAAAGTGAAGGTGCTAATGAGGAATTAGAAAAATTACTTGGAATTAGTATAAATAGAATAGATGTTTTTGATAATTCAAACTTATTTGGTTCGTTTGCAGTATCGGGAATGGTTGTTTATGTTAATGGTAAACCAGATAGGAGTAAATATCGTAAGTATAAAGTAATGGTTGATAAGAATGATGATTATCATACTATGAAAGAAGTTATTTATAGAAGATATTTTAGGGCACTTTTAGAAAAGACAATTCCAGAACTAATATTAGTTGATGGCGGTATAAGTCAGATTCATGCGGCTAAAGATGTTTTAGAGGAACTTAATTTACATATAAAAGTGTGTGGTTTAGTAAAAAATGATAAACACAGAACAAATGATTTATTAGATGGAGACACTTTAACGATATATAAAATTGATAGGACAAGTAATTTGTTTCATTATTTAACAAGAATTCAAGATGAAGTACACCGTTTTACAATTAATTATCATAGACAAATACGAAGTAAAGGATCTATTCAAAGTGTTTTAGATAATGTTGAAGGAATTGGACCTAAGAGGAGAAGAGAATTAATTAAAAAGTTTGGCAGCGTTAAAAAAATGAAAGAAGCTACACTAGAAGATTTAGAAGAGAGTTTACCTAATGACGTGGCTAAAAAATTAAAAAAATATTTGGAAGATAGTGATTTATAGACTATTTTAAGATATAATAAACATTAATTTGTAATAATTATAATATATTTTAGTGAAAGGAAAGCTAGCTTTAATGGTGGGATATGGATTTTGATGCTGAAAATATGAGCAAATATATAGCTTATTATAGTAAAAATGATGGATTTATAACAGTTTATTATTCGGATGGTACAAAAGATTATTATGAAGAAACTTTAGAAAATGAGAAAGCTATTTTAGATATTTTGAAAAAACAATGTGTTAATCGTCAAAGTATAGCTCGAAAATTTAAACAGACTATGGAAGCTAAAAGAATTAATAAAGTGAGAAATGGCCTTATTATGACTTTAACAGAGATGGCTTCAATTATTTCTTTTGACGAAAATAAACCGGTATCAATATTGCTTTTACTAATTACTCTTGCTTGTGGCCAGTTTTATGCAGAAGCAAAAAGTGGTTATGATAAAGAAACTTCTTTAAAGAGAGGCTTTGATAATCAAAATCATTATTTATTTTATCAGGGCGTTTATGACAACATGGATTTTAAAAATGATAGATTGTACCGAGGACTTTCTTTAGATGATATAAGAAAAGTTAAACAGGCTCTTAATGAAGAGGGAAAATTAGATATAAATACAATAATTAAGGTACCTTTTAAAGTGCTGGCTATTTTAGAAGCAAATTATTATGATTTAGTAAAGTCTACTTCAAATAAAGCATATACTATTACAGACAAATAAGCAAGTAATGGACAAATAATTTGACTAATCGCTTATTTTGTAGTATAATATTCGGGCTTTAAAGAAGGGGGCTTTTTTTATGTTAAAGTTAAGTGAAAAAGAAGTTTGTGAAATAATAGATTATTTAAAAGAACGTATTAGTCAAAGTGAATTATCAATTGGTCAAAGAATAGATATCAAGGATAAAGCTTTATTAGAACAACTGGTTTTTGATAAAAGCCAAATGGAAACGAAAGGCTATGCAGTTATAAGAGATGATATTATAGATATTTTATGTTATTTAGATATAAGTGCATTAAGTTTTGCTGGAGTTTGCTTAAATGGGACAATGGCTTTTGCTGATTTATCGTTAACCAATGCGGTTATTGATCCACAAAAAGTATATAATTTAGATATGCGTAATGGTAGATTCCCACTTGATTTTAAAGGAATGAGTTTTAATCATGTTATGATTGATAAATCAGATTTTAAAGAGTCCAAAGGCGTTACTATTAAATTATCAATGGTAGATGGTAATTTGTCTGATGGAGTTTATCCATTTATGTTTATTAATGATATTGATGAAAATTTTAATGGCTATATTGACTGCTCTGGATCTGATTTTTCAGAAGCATCTATGGATATTGATGTTTTTTTAGGAATGCAACATCATAATGAAGAAGATATTAAAAATGGTAAAACGTCAGTATATGAAAAGTATGGAATAAAAAGTGATTTAGCAACTATGGAAGGATTAGATTATGCTTACCATAGAAAAGCTTTGGCAAGAAGAAAAATAGATTTTGGGGATAATAATTCAAATGTATTACTTGCTAGAACTATGATTGACACAGCTGTTAATGCTTCTAAAGAAAAAATAAAATGCAATAAAAAGATTAGTTAGTAGTTGACTTTTAAATAAAAAATACTATAATTATTTTATAATTATTGATTTAAAGGAGTATATTTAATCAAATTTATAGAGAACTTAGGTGTGGTGGAACTAAGTATGCTGATTATTTAGAAGACATTAAATCGTAAATAAATCGTGTGTTGCGCGTTAAGCATTTGAGGGCTAGAAATAGAACAAAGGTGGTACCGCGGAAGATAAGAGTGCTTTCGTCCTTTAGGGATGAGCACTCTTTTTTATGTAGAAAGAAGGATTTATATGAAAGAGAATATGTATCGTGAATTATTTGCGGCAGAAGTTACTAGTGATTTAGAAGGTAAAACTGTGCGCATTGCGGGATGGATTGAGCAAATTAGAAACTTAGGTACTAATTTAATGTTTTTGGTAATTAGAGATGAAACAGGAACAATACAAGTTATTAGTAATAAACCAGAAGAATTTAATGGAGTTACAAGAGAAAGTACAATTACATTAGAAGGTATAGTAAGAAAAAGAACAAAAGAAATGATTAATCCAAATATGAAAACAGGCGACATTGAACTAGAGTTAGTTAGTTTTGAAATTTTAGGAAAATGTTTAACTACGTTACCATTTGAAATTAATCATCCGGAAAAAGCAAGTGAGGAAACTAGATTAAAGTATCGTTATTTGGATTTAAGAAATGAAAAACATCATAATATGGTTTTATTTAGAAGTAAGGTAATTGATTATATTAGAACTTTAATGAAGGAAATGAATTTTACGGAAATCGCAACGCCAATTATTACGACAAGTAGTCCAGAAGGAGCAAGAGACTTTGTTATTCCATCTAGAAATTATAAAGGAAAGTTTTATGCACTTCCTCAAGCTCCACAGATTTATAAGCAATTATTAATGGTGAGTGGTTTTAATAAATATTTTCAAATTGCGCCTTGTTTTAGAGATGAAGACTGCCGAGCAGATCGTACTTTAGAATTTTATCAGTTAGATTTTGAGATGAGTTTTGCGACGGAAGAAGATGTTTATAAGGTCGGAGAAAAAGTTTTTTATAATGTTTTTAAAACTTTTGGTAATAAAGAAGTTTCACCAGTACCTTTTAGAAGAATTTCTTATAAAGAGGCAATGCTTAATTATGGCTCTGATAAACCGGATTTAAGAAATCCATTAATTATTCAAGATGCGACAGAAATTTTTAAAAATACTACTTTTACACCTTTTCAAAATAAATGTATAAGAGTTATTAAAGTAAGTAATGTAGAAAAATCTAACTCTTGGTTTAAAGAAATGGAAGAATTTGTTAAAGCAGGCGGGGCAAGTGGTTTATCTTATATTAAAGTTTTAGAAGATGGTTCATTTAAGTCATCCTTAGATAAGTTTTTAAGTGATGAGGAAAGAAATTTATTAAAGGAAAGGTTTTTACTAAAAGATAAAGATGTTTTGTTTATTGTAGCAGATGCACCGAAAAAATGTCCTAAATATGCTGGATTACTTAGAAATAAACTGGGAAAAGAACTCAATTTAATTGATGAAAACAAATATGAATTTTGTATTATTAATGATTTTCCAATGTTTGAAGAAAATGAAGAAACAGGAAATCTTGATTTTGGGCATAATCCATTTAGTATGCCAAAAGGTGGGTTAGATGCACTTAATAATGAAGAACCACTTAATATAACCGCAATACAGTATGATTTTGTTTGCAATGGTTATGAAATGAGCTCTGGAGCGGTAAGAAATCATGATATCGAAATTATGAAGAAAGCGTTTGCTTTAGTCGGATATGATGAGGAAGTTATCAAAAATAAATTTAGATCTTTATATACGGCATTTCAATATGGGGCACCTCCTCATGCAGGAATGGCACCTGGCATTGATAGAATGATTATGCTTTTAACTGGGGAGGAAAACTTAAGAGAAGTACAGGTATTCCCACCTAATGTTTCGGGCGTAGATTTACTAATGGGTGGCCCAAATACTTTAGATGAAAAGCAATTAAGGGAGTTACATATTAAAATAAGAGATTAAAATATTGTACATATTGATGGGAAATATAAGATAATATGGGAAACTGTTTATCTTTTTTTCTTTATTGTATGAGGTATTAAATTATGGTATAATTTTATTTATTAGGAAGAAGGCTTTATAATGAAAAAGAAGATATTAATTGGGGGAGCATGGCCTTATGCAAATTATTATTTACACGTTGGACATTTAGCAGCATTATTACCGGGAGATATTTTAGCAAGATATTTTAGGGGATGCGGTGATGAAGTGTTATATGTGTCAGGTTCTGATTGCCATGGAACACCTATAACTGAAAGAGCAAAAAAAGAGGGAACTACGCCTTTTGAAATTGCTAACTTTTATCATAATGAATTTAAGAAAACTTTTGAAAAGTTAAGCTTTACTTATGATTTATATGCTGCAACTATGGATGAAGAACATAAAAAATATGTTAAAGAAGTATTTTTAACTCTTTATAATAATGGCTATATATATGAAAAAGAGGTTCTTCAAGATTATTGCGAAAACTGTAAAACTTTTTTATCTGACCGTGAAATTGTAGGAAAGTGTCCGATTTGTGGCGGCGTTTCAACGGGTGACCAATGTGATGAATGTTTAGCATCTTTAGATAGTGATAAAGTATTAGATAAAAAATGTAAGACATGTGGCAAGGAAGTTACTTTAAAAAACAATAAACATTTGTATTTTAAATTGTCTGCATTTACAGATGTTTTAAAAGAACTTATTGAAAGTCATAAAGATATTTGGAGAAAGAATGCTTATGGAGAATCAAATAAGTATTTAAATATGGGGCTTATCGATAGAGCTGCAACACGTCAACTTGATTGGGGAATAGAAGTTCCAGTTGAGGGTTATGAAGATAAGAGAATTTATGTTTGGATTGAAGCTGTTTTAGGCTATTTATCAGACGCTAATAGAGTTTTAAATGCTAGAGGCGAAAAGCTTGATGAATTTATGAATAATGATGATGAAAATTTAAAGGTTTATTTTGTTCATGGTAAAGATAATATTCCTTTTCACTCAGTAATATATCCAGCATTAGTGGCTGGTATGAATAAAAATTACCGTTTAGTTGACTATATGATTAGTAGTGCTTATGTTAATATAAACTCAGAAAAAATGAGTAAGAGTAAGGGTAATTTAATAACGGCTAATGAACTTCTAGAAATGTTTGATGTTGATACGCTTAGATATTATTTTATTGCCAATGGTCCAGAGGTAAAAGACATTAATTGCTCACTTTTAGATATTGTTCAAGTTCACAATAAATTTTTAGTAGGAGTTATTGGTAATTTTGTAAATCGTAATTTATCTTTCATAAATAAAAAGTTTGATGGTGTTATTAAAGAAGCTAAAATAGATGAAGATATTATTAAGAAAACCAAAGAAATATATGAGGTAATGGGAAATCTTATTTCTAAAGGTGAGTTTAGAAGTGCGGCTAATGCATTAATTGATTATGTTACTGATGCTAATAAATATTATGATACAAAAGAACCTTGGATTTTAGCAAAAGAAAATATAGAAGAATTTAATAATGTTACTTATACTTGTGCATATATTATTGCTAATATTGCTAATTTAATTGCACCTATAATGCCAAATTCATCACTTCTTATTAAAGATATGCTTTCACTAAATGAATTTAAATGGGAAGAAGAAAGCATTAAGGGTGACATTAAAATCAATAATTTAAGAATGCTTTTTAATAGAATCGATGAAGAAAAATTTAAGGAAGAACACGAATTAAATTAAACTTAAGGTAAATATATCTTAAGTTTTTAATTTCTCAAAAAGAAATATTTTGATTTTGGAAAATTGGCAGGTTTTCCATTGATTGACAAAAAAGGCTAATTAAAGTAAAATTTAATAGAGAAATTAATAACGTGAATAGCGTTTTGATTAGTAAATTATACAAGTAATTTTAAGGTAATTATGAACGATAATTTACCTTAAATATTATTTGTATTTTTAAAAGGAGGAACTATGATTACTAAACAAAAAGGAACAAATGATATATCAGGAGTGCTTGCTAAAAAAAGGGAGTATTTAAATGATATTATAAGAAGCATTTGTGAAAAATATAACTATAATTATATTGAAACGCCAGTGTTTGAAGCAACTGAATTATTTCATAGATCAGTTGGAGAAACTACAGATATGGTATCTAAGGAAACTTATGATTTTTTAGATCGTGGGGATAGAGCAATTACTTTAAGACCAGAGGGTACGGCAGGAGTGGCTAGATGGTTTTTAGAAAATAAATTATATGGTAATATGACTGAACCAATTAAAGTTTATTATAATGAGAAAATGTACCGTTATGAAAGACCTCAAGCAGGAAGAATGCGTGAATTTACACAGTTCGGGATAGAACTTATTGGCTCTGATGACGTACTTGCAGATTTAGAAGTTATCAGTCTTGCTTATCAAACTTATGAGTTAATGGGTTTAAATGGGGTTAAGATTAAAATTAATTCTTTAGGAGATGCGGAATCAAGAAACAACTACCGTGAAGCTTTGCTTAATTATTTAAAACCACATATTAATGATTTGTGTGAAGATTGTAAGGAAAGATTAGAAAAAAATCCGCTTAGAATATTGGACTGCAAAATTGATGGTGATAAAGATATTATTAAAAATGCTCCCAAGACAATAGATTATTTAAATGAAGAAAGTTTAAATAGATATAATAAGTTAAAAGAATATTTGGATTTATTAGAAATATCTTATGAGGAAGATGTAAGACTTGTTAGAGGCCTTGATTATTATAATCATGTAGTTTTTGAGGTTTATGCTGACGTGCCAGAATATGGAGATTTAGCCTTAGGTGGCGGGGGACGCTATAATGGACTTATGGAAGTACTAGGTGGGCCAAAAGTACCAGCAGTAGGTTTTGCAATGGGATATGATAGAACTTTATTTGCTATAGAAGCATCAGGAATAAATATTCCTATTAATGATTCAATTGACGCATATGTTATGTATGTATCTAACGGAGAAAAAGAAACTGCTGCTTATTTAACTCAAAATTTAAGAATGAATGGCTTTATTACGGAAACTGATTTATTAAATAAGGGGCTTAAAGGGGAATTTAAATCAGCTGATAGATTTAATGCTAAATATTTAATTATTCTTAATGATGAGGATTTAAAGGATATGAAGGTTAATGTTAAAGATAACCGCACTAAAGAAGAAGAAAAAGTTGCTATTAATGATTTAGTTGATTATTTAGATATGCATATGTAAGTTTAGGAGGAGTATGAAAACTTTTACAAAAGATGAAATTATTAAGTTTGCCGATAAATTATTAATCGGTTTGACAGATGAAGAAGCGGATGCTTTATTAGATGAATTTGATGTAATTAATGAAAATATTAATCAAATTAATAACTTAGACTTAAGTGATGTAACGCCAGCATTTATGCCGTATGATTTTTATGTGGCAACGCTTAGGGAAGATGAAGCAAAAGAAGGAAGTACAATTGATGAGCTACTTTCTAATGCTAAAGATGTTGATGGCAGGGAGATAAAGGTTCCTAAAGTTGTAGGAGGCGAAAACGCATGAGAAGTTTAATTGAAGATATAAGAAAAGAACTAGATGAAAAAAGATTTAGTAATGATGAACTAATACGAAAAGCAATAGATGCTGCTTATTTATCAAATAAAAAATGTAATGATTTTGTGACTATTTTGGATAAACCAGAATGGAAAGAAAATGATCTTAGCATACTTAGTGGAATACCTTATGCTGCTAAAGATTTATTTAGCACTAAAAATATTCTTACGACGGGTTCAAGCAATGCTTTAAAGGATTATATTCCATATTTTGATGCAACAGTTATTGAAAGATTAAAAAAAGCAGGTGCTGTTTTAATTGGTAAGACAACTTGTGATGAATTTGGTTTAGGAGGAACTGGTACAACTGCTCATACAGGTGTAACGTTAAATCCAATAAATCTTAAATGTCAAGCCGGGGGATCTTCTTCGGGGTCAGCTGCAGCGGTGGCAGATGGAGTAGTACCTTTTGCTCTTGGAACTGATACAGGGGACTCAGTTAGAAAACCGGCGGCTTATTGTGGTATTGTAGGATATAAACCCACTTATGGAATGATTTCTAGATTTGGAGTTTTTCCATTTGCGTCTTCTCTTGATCATGTAGGTGTTTTAACAAGATATGTTAAAGATGCTGCTATTGTCGTAGATGCTATAAAAGGTGTTGATGGCAAAGATATGACAGCACTACCAAATTTACAAAATTTAACAGAGAAAATAAATACTAATATTACCGGCAAAAAATTATTTTATATAAAAGAATTATGTAATGTAAATAGTTATGAAAATCCTAGTGAAAACCTTATAGCTAGCATTAATAAATTTCATGATACTCTTGATATTTTAAAAGAAATGGGTGCAAGCGTTACAGAAATATCTATTGATAAAAGATTACTAAATGCTATTTATCCTACTTATGTTGTAATAAGCTGCGCCGAAGCTACTAGTAATTTATCAATGTATACCGGGATAATTTATGGACCTAGAGGAAATGGAAAGAATATTAATGAGATGGTTAAAGATTATCGCACTAATTCTTTTAGTCCTTTAATTAAAAGAAGATTAGTAATTGGTAGTTATGTTTTACAAAAGGAAAATCAAGATAGATATTATCTTAACGCTTGTAAAGTTAGAAGAAAAATTATTGATAAATTTAACGAATTATTTTTAGAGTATGATGGTTTTATTACGATGGCTAGTGGAATGGGTGCTCCTTTAATTGATGAAGCATCCGAAGTGCTTACGAATCGGGCTGTTTTAGAAAATCACTTGGCAATTGCTAATTTTGGAGGTTATCCATCAATTACTATTCCAAATGGATACGTAGATAATATGCCAATAGGAGTTAATATAACTGGTAAAGTTTTAGATGATGCGAATGTTCTTAGCATTGCAGCTGCATTAGAAGAAAAGATTGATTTTAAATTAGGAGGCCAAAATGAGTAAATATGAAACAGTTATTGGATTAGAACTTCACTGCGCTCTTAAAACTAATTCAAAAGTATTTTCACCTAGTAAGAATTCTTATAGTGAAGTGCCTAATATTTATGCCAATGAAATTGATTTATCTTTTCCGGGAATTATGCCTTCTTTAAATAAGGAAGCGGTTAGAAAAGCTTTAAAAATGAGTATGGTGTTAGGATGCACACAACCTGATGAATTATTATTTGATCGTAAGAATTATTATTATCCAGATTTACCTAAAGGTTTTCAAATTACACAAGTTACTAAGCCAGTGGGAATTAATGGAAAGATTGATTTATATGCCGATGGCAAGGATTTCACGGTTTATATTCATGATATTCATTTAGAAGAAGATACAGCATCATTAGATCATTATGATACATATTCACTTATTAATTATAATAGGTGCGGAGCTCCTTTAATTGAAATAGTTACAACACCTTGCTTACATAGTGGGGAAGAGGCAGTAGCCTTTTTAGAATATTTAGCGAATAGTTTTAAATATTGTGATATTTCTGAAGCTGATACGAAAAAAGGCCAAATACGATGTGATGTTAATATTAATTTAAAAAATAAAGAAGGAAAGTATGTTACACCAAAAGTAGAAATTAAGAATATTAACTCATTTTCTCATGTTGTAGAAGCCATTAATTATGAAGTAAAAAGACAAACGGAAGCACTTGATTTAGGAATTGAAGAATTAGTTCAAGAAACTAGAAGATATGATGAAAGTACAAATACTACGATAAGAATGCGTACGAAAGTTGATAGTGTTGATTATAAGTATTTTGTAGAACCAAATATTCCTCGCATAAAAATAGAAACAAGTTATTTAGAAGAAATAAAAAAAGAAATACCAGTTTTACCTAATGTAAGATTAATTAAATATATTAAAGAATATGGTTTTACTGAAGGAGAAGCAAAAACAATCGTAAGAGATATTGATTTAAGTAATTATTTTGAAGAGTTAGTTTCTTTAGGTGTAGTTCCTAAAACAGCTTTTAACTGGATTTCTTCACAAATTATAGGTTATTTAAATAAGGAATATATGAATATAAAAGATTTTTATTTGACACCTAGACTTTTAAAGGAAATAATTGATGCAATAAATAAAGGGATTATTTCTTCTAAACAAGGTAAAGAATTATTTTATTTATGTCTAGATGAAAAGCAAGAACCTAGTGTATTAATAAAAACTCATAACATGTCTCAGATGAGTGATGATGGAGCGTTAAGCGATATAATTGATAAAATTATCGAAAACAATCCGGAACAAAGAGAGGCTTTCCATAATGGAAGAAGTAATTTATTTGATTATTTTGTAGGACAAGTTATGAAAGAAACTAGAGGTAAAGCTAATCCTGTTAAAGTAAAAGAAATATTAAACGAAAGATTATAATTAAGAAGTTTTGTGAAAAGCAAAGCTTTTTATTTGCTATAAAGGCATAGCAAATTTAATTAATGTTTTGCATTAGTCAAGTAAAAGTAGACAATTAAGCATATAATTCTTTATATTGAATAGGGGTAAGATATAATAAAACAGATTGAGGTCTTTCATGATTGAAATAATAAATATAATTATCGATTTCATTGTAAATATTGGAAACAGAATTAATTTTAAAATCATAAAATAATTCTTACTTAATCCAACCATTAATAGCTTCCATAGCACCATTTTCAGTAGGAGAACCTGGCTTGGACATAGAATGTATGATATTATAAAGAGGAAGAGATTCATTGAATTTCTTTGAAGAATAAACGGAACCTTGGCCAGTATGCAAAATAGTCTCAAAGGCCTTATATTCTTCTTTTTTTGTGAGAACTTGTTTTAAAAGCAATATGATAAGACTTGGAATTACCTCTAACATCGTCAGATCCATTTATTATTATAGAAAATTAAGATAATCTATATTTATCTTTTTTTTATGATATGGTATACTTAATATATAATAAAGGGATTGATAAGTATGTTTGGAAAAATTAAATATATTAGTGATAATACAGCTGTTGTTGAGTTTAATAAAGAAGGAAATGTAATTACTAATTTAATGAATTTACATGTTGTTTTTGAATCAGAAAATAGTAGATTACTTGGTGAAGTAAAATCAGTAGATGATACATCTGTGCATATCGAGCTTTTAGGTGAATTTGTTGGCGACCGCTTTATTGTAGGAACAATAAAAAAGCCAACTTTAAATAGTAATTTAAGAGTAATAAATAATGAAGAATTAGATATAATAATGGGACGTAATGATATGGAATCATTATATATTGGTAATAGTCCACTTTATGAAAATAGAAAAATATATGCGAAAATTAATGATTTGTTTTCGAATCATTTAGCAATTTTTGGTAATTCTGGTAGTGGTAAATCATGTTCTGTATCACGTATTATTCAAAATATATTTTTAAATCCTAATTTTATATCTTATAATGCAAATTTACTTATTTTTGATGCTTATGGGGAATATAAAAATGCTTTTAGAAATTTAAATCAAATAAATCCTAATTATGAGTATAAGTTTATGACAACTCATCCAACGGAAAGTGATGACATGTTATTACAAATACCACCATATTTACTTACGAATGATGATTTTGCACTTCTTTTAAATGCAGAAAATCATAGCCAACTTACAATTATAGAAAGAATGCTTAAACTTACAAAAATATTTAGTATTAATAATGATGAAACTAGTAAACTTAAAAATCATTTAATTGTTAGAGCGATGCAAGCTGTATTATTTAGTAATGAATCATCTAATGCTAAAAAGAATAATATATTTAAAATATTAACAACTTGTTATACTGATGAAGTTAATATGAATACAACACTTCAAGGTATTGGGTACACGAGAAAGCTTACAGATTGTTTTAAAATAGACTCTAAAGGGGAGTTTTCGGAAAGTGTAATGATTAATGAGTTTATTTCTAAGTATTATAACGAAAATTTAGAAACAAGCGTAGAAATACCTAAAAATACTTATTTTACTTTAGATGATGTTGCTAAGGCATTAGATTTTACTTTGATTGGCGAAGGATTTTTGGATAATGAAATTATGCAAGATTCTGCTATTATATTAAAGGTGCGTTTGCATTCAATTATTAATAGTAAAAATAAAGAATATTTTGATGTTAAAGTTAATCTGAATTTAGAACAATTTATTTCTAGTTTAATATTAAAAGGAAATAAAAGATCCCAAATTATTAATATAAATTTAGAAGATATTGATGATAATTTAGCAAAAGTATTTGTTAAGGTTATTTCAAGGATGGTTTTTGATTTTGCTAAGTCAAGAAAAATGCGTGCGTCAATTCCATTTCATCTAGTTATTGAAGAAGCTCATAGATATGTAACTAGTGATAATGATAAATATTTGCTTGGTTATAACATTTTTGAAAGAATTAGTAAGGAAGGACGTAAATATGGTGTTATAATAGATCTTATCAGTCAAAGACCGGTAGATATTTCTGAGACGGTTGTTGCTCAGATGAGTAATTTCTTAATACTTAAGATGACCCATCCAAAAGATTTAGAGTATATTGAAAAAATGCTTCCGAATGTTTCGACTGATATTATTGAAAAATTAAATTCATTACAGCCGGGAACTTTGGTTTCATTTGGTAGTGCCTTCAAAATTCCATTATTAATTAAAATGGATATGCCTAATCCTTTACCATATTCTAGTAACTGTAATGTATTAGAAAGATGGAAAGGTAATGAAAATTAACGAAGAGGTTAAATCAATTATTAAAACATACCGTAAAACAATATGGAAACAGACTATTAAAGCCATAGATGAATATGAACTTATTAAAGAAAATGATACTATCGCAGTATGTATATCAGGAGGTAAAGATTCCTTTTTATGTGCGACAGTTTTAAAGGAGATTCAAAGACATTATAAAGTTAAATTTAATTTAAAATATATTTGTATGAATCCTGGTTATAGCAAGGATGTACTTGATAAAATTAAAAGTAATGCAGAAAGACTAGATATTGATTTACAAATGTTTGAGAGCACTATTTTTGATGATGTAAAAGATGAAGAAAATCCGTGTTATTTATGTGCAAGAAAAAGAAGGGGACATCTATATAGTAAAGCAAAAGAATTAGGTTGTAATAAAATTGCGCTTGGTCATCATTTTGATGATGTTATTGAGACAATTATGCTAAATATTCTTTACGCAGGACAATTTGGTTCTATGCTTCCTAAATTAAAGTCAGATCATTATGAGGGATTAGAACTTATTAGACCTTTATATTTGGTTCATGAAAAAGATATAAAAAATTGGGTTAGACATAATAATTTAGAGTTTATTAATTGTGCTTGTAAAGTTACAAAGAAAAATGGTTTTGGTAAAAGAGCTGAAGTTAAAGAATTAATAAAGAATTTGAAAGAGGTTTATAAAGATGTTGATAAAAATATTTTTAAATCTTCTTTAAATGTAAATTTGAATACTTTATTAGGATATTATGACAGTGAAAAGCATTCATTTTTAGATAATTATGATAAGTAGTTATTAGATGACTACTTTTTCTTTTCATTTTAATGATTTTGTGGTAATATATAAGAACTTTGGAGAGTGATTTTTATGCAATATTTTGTTCCGGATATATATTTTTATGTAGGAAGCGAAGTGGATGCAAAGGATATGGATATAATAATAAGTCAGCTTGATATTTTGCTTAAGAGTAAAGGCCTAAAAGTTAATTTAGGGATTTATAGTGATGATTTGGAGGGATATTTACAAACAAAAAGAGCATTTTTAACTCCAGCTGATAGAATAGTTTATTATTTTCATAATCATGTTACTGATGAAGATAGTTTCAAAAAAGAAGTTAATAATATTTTAGTTAATGCTGATAAGGCTTATGTATGCTGCTGGCCTTATGCCAATGTTAGACCATTTTTAGATGAACATTTCGGTGATATAGGGAATAATTTAAATGATATTATCAAATGGATTATGGCTGAATTTACGATGAAATCTATAATTAAGCAATAAATAAATTAAAATAAATAATGAAAAGTGTAAACTTAACAAATAGCTCTTTCCTTTATGATAATTTATGGTATAATTAAATTACCTAGAAGGTGTTTATTACATAAAACCGACAATGGTGATGATTGGGAATCTAATTGATAGATTGTGTTGAATACTAAGCTCCGCCGCCTAGGATCCTAATATCTATCATGTGATGCCCACCTGTGAGAGAGCGGGCTTTATCACTTTTATAACACTTTTTAGGTTTTTTTGTGCGCTAAAATTGCAATTTTTATAGATGTTTTATATAATTAATTTGATTGATAGGTGATGGAGAATGTTTGAAAGATTAATTTCCTTAATAGGTAAAGATAAATTTTCTAGATTGCAAAAGGTAAATGTTTTGGTTGTCGGTTTAGGTGGCGTCGGTGGTTATGCTTTTGAAGCATTAGTACGCTCGGGAATTATTAATATTACGATTGTCGATGGAGATGTAATTGAAGAATCTAATTTAAATAGGCAAATTATTACTTCTAGTAAGTTAATAGGTGAAGCAAAAGTTACAGCTGCCAAAACGCGTGCTTTGGAAATTAATCCGAATTTAAATATTACGACGATTGATAAGTTTATTGATGAAAGTAATTTTGATGAACTTATAATGAGTAAAAAATTTGATTATGTAATTGATGCTTGTGATGATATAAATTTGAAGTTTTTACTTATAAAGAATGCAAATAAATATAAACTAGTTTCTAGTATGGGAACAGCTAATAAAATAGATCCTAGCTCTTTTTCTATAACAACTTTAGATAAAACTAGTAATGATCCCATTGCAAGAATACTTAGAAGAAAAGTGAAAGATGCTAAATTACATAGAAAGTTTAAAGTTGTAAGTAGTACAGAAAGTCCAATACCTAATCAAAAAGTACTAGGAACTAATAGTTTTATCCCCGGAATATCAGGTCTTTTATGTGCTAGTTATGTAATAAATGATATCACAAAAAATAGCTTATAATTATATATAGGCTATTTTTGTTTGATTAAATTTTATTGGTTTTAGGCAAAGAAGTAATATTTTCTGCTGAATAAATTAATTTTTCAGAATTATTAATGACTTTTCCATTACTTTGACGATAAGTGGTTAAATCGGAATAAACAGTAAAAATTCTTACAGGAAATGGTAAATTTTCATCAATGTAATCATTAACCGCACGCTGCATTACAGTATTAGCACCATCGGTAATGTAAAAGTTGATAAAGACATCTATACTATTTACGTATTTAAGCTTTAAAATTAAACTAGTAAATAAATCAAAAGATAATTTCCAATATTTATAGCCGTTATAAGTGGGATGATCATAATAGTGAATAATATTTTCTATAATGGAATTAATATTTAAATCGGGTGTGTAGATATAACCTAACATGTCTTTTATACTTGTTTCTAGTTCGGGAAATAATTCTAATAGTTTTTTGATCATATAGGTTATTAGTAAATTTCGCTGTAACCACTGACTTTGGGAATAATTATCTATGCTTAAAATTTCTTCTATATTTATTTCCGTTACGGAAACGTTAATAAAAACTGAATGCTTACTATTTTGACTTTTTGTTTTTATGTCATTAATTAAAGATGGTGAGCAACTAGTAAAAATATAGTTCTCTTTTGCACTTAATGATGATAGAGCTTTATAAGCTTCAAAATTTACGATCATAAAAACCACCTGATAAATTATTATAAAGAAAAAATAAACTCATGACAAGTTTATTTTGAATATTTTAAGCATATTTTTATTAATCTTTATTAATAAGAAAATTAATTAAAAGATCAGGGTTTTCATTATTAACGACAATTTTATATATTAAATCTATAACAGGCATTTTTATTTTTTTAGTTTTTATAAGACCATAGATAGCTTTTAAAGTGTAATAACCTTCTACGGTGGTGTTTTTTAAATAATCACTTGCTTTGACATAATCTTTTTGACCAATAAAGTAGCCATAGGTATAATTACGAGATTTTTCGCTGGTACAGGTAAGAATTAAATCACCAATGCCACCATAACTTAATATTGTTTTTTTGCGGCCATTTAGAGATTTTATTAAATTTTTAATGTCATGCATAGATTCAACTAAAAGAAAACTTCTTGTTGATTCGTGGTAGTTTAATCCGGCAATTATGCCAGAAGCAATGGCAATAACGTTTTTAATAGATCCACATAATTCTAAGCCAATCATATCTTTACTAGTTCTAATTTTGATGGTTTTACTTGATAGTACTTTTTTAATGATTTTATCAGTTTCTTTGTCACTGCTAGCAAGAGAAAAACCGATAGGCTCGAAAGATGCTAGATCAATAGCAAAAGAAGGGCCAGATAATATACTATAATGTTTATTTTCTAAATTTTCTTTAAAAATTTCATGCACAAATTTATGAGTATTTTGATCAATTCCTTTACTTCCAATACAAAAGATTTGCTTATTGTTAGAATAATTTTTGATTTTCTTTAAGCATTCATCAAGATATTTAGCACTTGCCATTATAAATATTACATCTGCATTTTTTATGGCATTTTCATAATCAGAAGTAATAATCATATTTGAAGGAATTTTTATACCTTTAATAATTTCTATTTCGTTATTTTTTAATTTATTTTCTTTTTCTTTATTACTACAAAGTAGAGTAGTAGGGGATCCGTTTTTTAAAGTATTAAGAGCAATACTAAAACCAAAAACACCAGAGCCAACCACGGTTACATTCACTTTTCATTCCTCATTTCTCGATTTATTTTATTGATATTATTTTCATAAGTATTATTTTTAGGATGATAAAAAACTTCATTTACGATATTATCTGGTAGATATTGCTGCTTTACATAACTATTTTTATAATTATGGGGGTATTTATAATCTTTACTATTGGTTTTGATATGATTAGGTACTTTACCAGCTGATTTATTTCTAACAGCATTTAATGCAGCATCAATTGCTAGATAAGCACTGTTACTTTTAGGAGATAGTGCCATTTCTAGAACTATTTCTGATAAAGGAATAATACATTCTGGGTATCCGACTCTGTTAGCAGCATTAATAGCAGCATCTACTTTAGGACCAATACTAGGATTAGCAAGGCCGATATCTTCGTAAGCAATAACCGATAGTCTTCTAAAAATAATATCTAAATCGCCACCTTCTAAGAGGACGGCTAGATAATATACGGCAGCATTAGGATCACTACCCCGAATAGATTTTTGAAGAGCACTAATGGAATCGTAATAATTTGTATCATTTTTATCAATATAGATAACTGGCTTAGAGTTAATACTTTTAAGAACTTCTTCGGTTATTACATGATTTTCGGCGCTATAATAAGCTATTTCTAAAAGGTTAAGGGCTGATCTAACATCACCGTTAGATGCTAAAATTATTTTATCTAAAAGGGCATCATCTATTTTAATATCTTCTAAATAATTTTTTGCTTTTAAAAGGATTTTTTTGATATCCTCTTTTTTAGGCATTTTTACTTCAAAGATTTGACACCTACTTCTAATTGCCGGATTTATAGCGTGGTAGGGATTTGACGTTGTTAGGCCAATCATTTTAATTAAGCCACTTTCTAAATAAGGTAAAAGAATATCTTGTTTATCTTTATTCATACGGTGGATTTCATCGATAACTAAAATTAGTTCACCATACATTTTGGCTTCAGCAATCGCAATATCAAAATCATTTTTATTATTTACAACGGCATTTAAAAATTTTGATTTGATATTTAACTCACTAATTATGGCATTTGCTATAGATGTTTTGCCAGTTCCTGGGGGACCATATAAAATAAAAGAAAAAATAACTTTATTTTTGATTAAATTTGATAAAACTTTATTTTCACCAATTAAATGATCTTCACCATAAACGTCTGCTAGTTTCGTAGGTCTTAACATATTTGCTAGAAGTTCCATTTTAAATCACCTTTAAGTATTATAACTTATGTTTGCGTAATTTAAAAGGGCAATGTATAATAAAAATGGTGGTATGATGAATGATAATGTTCATAAAGAAAATAAAGAATTATTAAAAAAGTATAAAGAATATTTAGAACTTGAGAAAAATTATAGTCCTAATACAACTTCTTCATATATAAGGGATGTTAGATTATTTAGTGAAAAAATAAATATGAATTTGCTTGCTGCTGATGAAAAGACAATTAAAGATTATTTAAAAAGTATAAGTGATCATTCTTCAAGGAGCGTTTCCCATGTGCTTAGCTCTTTAAAATCTTTTTATAATTATATGGAAAGACTTGATAAAATAAAGATTAATCCAGTTATAAATATAGATTATCCGAAACTTGATAAAAAGATACCAGAATTTTTAACTTTTGATGAAGTAAATAAATTACTTGATATAAATATTTTAAATGAGTATGATGCTCGTAATAAGGCAATTTTAGAACTTCTTTATTCTAGTGGCATAAGAATAAGTGAGCTTACTAGTATGGAACTAGCAAATGTTGATTTAGATGATTGCATTATTAGAATTATGGGAAAAGGTAGTAAAGAAAGAATTGTTCCTTTAGGGGATTTTGCGATTGATGCTCTTAGTAATTATATAAAGTATTATAGGCCTCTTTTAAATAAGAAAAATTCTAGTTATGTTTTTTTAAATAATAGAGGTGGGGTTTTAACAAGACAATTTATTTTTAAGGTTATTAAGTTAGAGTGTCAAAAAAAGAATATTAAAAAGAAGGTATCACCGCATACTTTAAGGCATACCTTTGCTACACATTTACTTAAAAATGGTGCCGATTTAAGGATTATTCAAGAACTTTTAGGGCATGAAAATATTGCGACTACACAGATATATACTCATATGACAAATGAGAGTTTGAAAAAAGATTATGATGAATTTTTTCCGAGAAATTAATACCATTATTGTAAATATGAATGAAAATAAAAAGCATAGAAAATAACCATCTATGCTTTTATGTTTATAAGTAATATTATTAATGAAGAATTTAATTATTTATTTCTTGCATTATTTCTTGCTTCGTTTTGGCACTTATTATTGTTACGCGCATTATTTCTTGCGTTTTCACGTGCTTTATTGTTTGCTTTTGCTCTACTCATAAATCTTACCTCCTATTAATAGTATGGACTTATAAAAGTTTATAATGCTTATATTTTTGGCAAATTAATGGAAATAAATGGTTATATTATTTGATAAAAGAGTGTATATTTTATTATGAATAATAATATTTTAATTCCATTTTTAATTAGTTTATTTGCTGGTCTTTCAACTATAATTGGTTATTTTTTTATTTATGCTAAGCCCAGAAATATCCCTAAGTTTATTGGTGTAAGTTTATCTTTTTCAGCTTCGATAATGTTATTGATTTCAGTATTAGAATTAATACCTGATGGTTTTTTCTTTTTAAAGAGTAAATATAATCTTTTTTTGGCTATTTTAATGCTTATTTTAATGATTTTAATTGGTTATGGTATAAATATATCAATTAATAAAAAAATAAGTGAAAAAGGGTTTAATTCATCAAATTTATATAGGGTAGGGATACTTAGCATGATTGCATTGATGATTCATAACCTACCGGAAGGAATACTTACATTTTTAAGTAGTAGTGTAAATATTAATTTAGGACTTAAAATGAGCATTGCTATTATGCTTCATAATATTCCTGAAGGTATTGCAATAGCGGTGCCAATATATTATGGTTCAGGATCTAAAAGTAAAGCTTTTATAAATACTTTAGTAAGTGGTTTTTCAGAGCCTCTTGGAGCTATAATTGCTTATTTGTTTTTATATAAATATATGTCTAATACATTAATCAGCATAGTTTTATTATTTGTAGCGGGAATTATGATATCGATTAGTATTAATGATATTTTTAAAGAGGCAGAAAAATATTCAAAAAAATATATTTTAATAGGATTTATTTTAGGATTAGTGATGATTTTACTTACAGAATTTATTTTATAGACTAGTAGAGAAGGGGAGAAGTGGGGTAAACTCTAATGTTTATTGGCTTTATAAAAATCAATGGTATCCTCTAATAAAATAAAAAAAGTTTTAACTTTAGGTAATTATAAATAGGATTATGAAAAAATAATAATTAATAAAAAATGGTTGATTATAAAAATCATAGGTTTTATTTAATATACCTTAAAAAAAGTAATACTCCCCCTACTTCGGTTTTTGGAAAAGAGTAGTGATACAATTGTACGAAATTTTAATTCGTATTATGTATTATAAGTTTAAGCTTGTTATTAATAAATTAAAATAATTAATTGTAGATAAAATAAAAACTATAAATAGATTATAGTAGTGAACTTTGAAATAAATAATTTAAATTAATTTAAATTATTATTAAATAGTTTTTAATTATTGAATATATAATAGTGTAATAATATTGATTATTTAAAAAAACATATATTCTAGTTAACATAATATACATTATAGGAAGTTATATATTTTCTTTAAAAAGATGATTAGTTATCCATTTTATGCTGTTATTTAAAATTTATTAATTATGCATTTGATTAATTTTTATATAATTTTAAATATATTTCCTTCATTATAATAATATATTCTATTATTTATTATTATATTTAATTTTACTTAAAATGATATAGATTATTTATTATCTTATTATGTAATTGGATATATTGGATATTGTGATTATAAAGTAAACTTCCCCTACTTTCATAAAATAAAACGATAGGGGAAGTGTTTTTTAAGTTTTAAGCACCACGAGTTTCAATTTCTGCCATTTTTTCTAAAAATTCTGAAAAGTTTTCGGTTGTAACACTAGTATAACCTAATTCTTTTAACGCTTGAATTTTTAGGGTGTTTAACTGCTGAGTACGAGATAATTTTTCTTCATTACGAGCCTCAATTTCTTTAACAAAGCGGTTGTGAGATTCAATTATCTTACTTTTTGAACCATTGCCACTGGTATATAGATTAAAGGCTGAATGTATAATTCCTTCAAACATAAATTGTTTATCTTCATTAAATTTATATACATTAGGATTAGTAAATCCATTTAATTTACTTAAATACGCTAGTGTATACTTTATTTCAGGAACATTATCAATAGCTTGTAATAAATGATAAATATATAAAAGTGCATAATAATTTTCTTCATGATTAGTTCCTTCTAATAATTTATCTTTTATTAAATAAGATATGTCCCCTACTAATTGTTGTTCTTCTTTTTTTAGTCCTTTAAGATCTAAAAATTCTCCCTGATTGTTTTCTTTTAAAGAATTAGTTAATCGATCTTCTACGGCTAATAAATAGTCAGTTGTTACTTTAACATTTTTAATAGTGTCTTCATCACCGTTTTCAATATCTAAAAGTTTCAAAAGAGCAATTTTCTTTTCTTTGGGCCATTTTGATAAACTTGGTAATTCTAAATAATTATAAACCATTTGTCTAGATACACCTAAATATTTGGCTAATCTAACCTTAGAGATGCCTAATTCTTGTAATAATTCATTTAATGCATTCATTAATATGCTTCCCTACTTTCTTTACACTTACATCATATCTCATTTTACATTTTATTGTCAAGAGAGTAAAAGAAAAAATCATTTAAATCATGATTTTTTACATTTATAAATACCAAAGTTTTTCACCGTTATTCATTACGGTTTTGATAATGCCAGATCCTAAACATTGTTCTCCTAAATAGAAAACACAGGCTTGACCGGGAGTTACAGCTTTAACTTTAGATGGATATTTTACAAGAATTTCATTATTATCTAAATATTCTAATATTACTTCATGATCTTCGCCACGATAACGGAACTTAGCGGTGCAGAAAGTGTGTCTTGTTTGACATAAGTAATTTACATTATCAACGATGCAAGAATCAGAGTATAAATACTTACTATCTTCACCAAAAGCAACGTATAATATATTTTTCTTAACGTCTTTACCAACAACAAAATGCTTTTCACTGTTACCAGATATTCCAACATTACGACGCTGGCCAATAGTATAATTCATTAAACCACTATGAGTACCAATGACTTTCAATGTATCAATATCTATAATATCTCCAGGATTAGGTTTTAAGTAATTAGAAATAAATTTTTGATAGTTTCTTTCGCCGATAAAACAAATTCCAGTAGAATCTTTTTTCTTTGCCGTTACAAGATTTAAATCATCGGCTATTTTACGAACTTCAGGTTTTATTAAATCACCGATGGGAAATAATACATTTTTTAAGTGTTCCTCAGATACTTGGGCTAAAAAATAAGTCTGATCTTTATTTAAATCCACGGCACGGCATAAACGATTACCAATAATTCTAGCGTAATGCCCAGTGGCAACATAGTCGGCCCCTAGTTTTTCTGCTTCTTTTTTAAATAAATCAAATTTAATATATTTATTACACATTAAGTCAGGGTTAGGCGTTCTTCCTTTTTCTAATTCATCTAGAAAGTATTTAAAAACATAATCCCAGTATTCTTTGACAAAATCAACACGGTGTAAGGGGATATTTAATTTTTTACATACTTCTAGAGCATCATTATAATCTTGTTCTTGTGGGCATATATTGTTATTTAAATTAGGATTACCTGATATATCATTATTAACTAAAGAATCCCAATTACGCATAAAAAGGCCAATAACTTCATAGCCTTGTTTTTGCAAAATGTATGCTGCGACAGAGGAATCAACTCCCCCACTCATTCCAATAACAACTTTTTTCATAAAAATCACATTTTTATTATAACAGCATTTTAATTAAAATTAAAGAAGTATGTGTTTTAATTAATTAATTATAAAAGTAAAGATGTTTGCTAATTTATTTCCTATAAAATATAGTATGATATCGTTAATAAAACATATGCCGATGGTGAAAGCACATTTTATTAATTGGCGAATAATAAGGTCTTTTTTGTTTTCTTTAATGTTTTTTAAAATTTTAAAAGCGTAATTTAGGGATTGCACTAAGAAATAAGTTAGGATGGCAATATATAAAAGTTTGCTAATGCCTGTAAAAATAAGAGAATATGTAAATCCTTTAAATTTTTTATATTTTATAAAAGAAGTTATGAGAAATCCAATAGATATCCCTTCATAGAAATAATAAAAAAGCATCAGTGGTAAACCTATAACACTTAAAGATAAGATTATCATTAGGGAAATAGTTATAAAGTGGTAGATAATAGAATTTTGCTTGACGTTTGCAAGATTCGACAACAAACTTGTTAGTTCTAAGTTTATAGCGTTTTTAGTGTTTGTATCTTGAATAAGATAAGCATAAACTCCAATAAAGATACCGATTACAAATAGCATTAGAAGAAATTTTGCGACGGTTTTACTACGATCATTAATATGAATTTTCAATTTATCACCCATTTAACTTTATTACGGACTTTTATTTTTATGAATAATTTTGTATAATTATTTTATTGAGGTGAATTAAAATGGCATATAGAGCAAAAAAGAAAAATATAGGTACAAAAATTTTTGTATGGGTGCTAGTTATTGCGATGGTAGCGAGTTTTGTAGGAACACTAGTATATTATATCTTTAGATAAGTATAAAATAAAAAGGCTTTAAGGCCTTTTTTAATTCCAGTAATTACTATAATTACCCTCTTTTTGATAGTAAGAATCCATTAAAACAACATAAGGGAAGGTTTCTAATAGCTCGTTTTTAGTATAAATCATGGCACGAACACCGCTGATATAGGATAAACTTTCCGCTACATAGTAAGTATTAGTTTTTTCGTCAATACCAATTAGCATAGCAATATGACCCCACCAGTTTAATAAATCCCCTACTTTAATTTTATCAAAATTTTCTTTTAATTTAGTAAATTTGCCTAAGTCGGTACATTGATTATCACGATCTGGGCTTTCACCAGCACCGACATCCCCTGGATCAAAACCAGCTTGCTTAAGAGACCAAGTAATGAAACCAGAACAATCTAATCCATTAGGCATCATTTTGCCCATTGTATATCCATATTTGGGATTTGATTCTAAATTCATGAGGTTGCAGCCCCAAATAGCAGGGCCTTTCCAAGAGGCAGATATTTGCGATTTTTTGCTATCAGACAGGTATAATCCTTGTTTATAGTATCTTCCTTCACCATCAGCAATATGAGTATTAATATTGCTTTTATCAGTATTTGAGATAGGTATTCTACCATTTTCATAAAAGTAAGGAACGCGGTATACGAATTCTAAACTAAGGAACCTAGCAGCAGCTACGGCACCACCTCTTGCTAAGTATCCACCTTCGTTTACTTTGTAAGCTAAAATGTCGTCTAAAAGACTCGCTTCTTCCTCGGTATAAGCATGGCATGTTAATAATTCTTTTTTATCTTTGATGGCGTATGGCTTAGTTATTAAGTCCGTTACAATAACAGTTAATTTTTCGTCTCGATTATTAGCAGTTATTGTGGCAGTACCTGAAGCAATACCAACTATTTTATTATCAACTACTTTAGCAACATTTTCATCGGAACTTTTAAAGTTATAATTTATATTTTTTCCAATAGTTATATCATTATATTTTATTTCTTTTTCTTCACCTATAACGATGTAGATTTTTTCATTACCAAAAGTAAAATATAATACTTCACTTAAAGTATCATTTAATTTAATAATTTTAGTTCTAACACCACTTTTATTAGTTAAAAATATTTCGTAAGTATCGTCTTTAGGGATTGTTAATTCACATGATTTATTTTGTCCTTTTTCTTGAAAAGATGATTTAACTCCCTTAGCATGGCAAGTAAAATCATGATTTATAAAATTTAAAACTCGATCAATTTTTAATGTAATAGTGTCATTTGCTTTATCATAGTTTATTAACTTAATATTAGCTAGTTCTAGGTTGTTAGATACTTTATAAATGTAAAAACTAATGAAACATATAATTAATAAAAGCGACAATATAATCGCTAACTTTTTTTTCACTAAACTCAACCTCTAATTTCAAGAAAATTATAGCAAAAAAAGAATCTATTTACTAGATACTTTTTATTATTTTTTTAATTTGTTTTATTTTTATTAAACTATTTATTTTTGCTTTAATTTTATAATATGGAATGTTTTTGTAAATTTGCTTTTCTTTTTTTAAAACATAAGCAAAATATTTTTCATTTTCTTTATTTTTTCTTAAGATAGGACCATATAATAAATCTAGTTTGTTATATCTTTTGGTACCTTTTTTAAAGCAAATGTTTAAATAATATTTATTATTATCAATTATGCTTGTTTCTCCAAATATATAGTAACCTTTTTTAATGATTTCTGTTCTTAGAAGGTAGTGGTCATTATTGGACTGAGTAATTATTTTATTAATTTGATTTACTTTATTACTATCTAGAATTTTTATAATTGTACTTGCTCCCATGCCACTTATTATTAAAGTGTTTACGTCTTCATCAATATCTTTAATGCCATCGGATAATTTAGCCTTAATTTTATCTTCTAAATGATATTTAGTGATGTTTTTTAAACCATTATTAATAGCACCTTCATTTATATCACTTATAGATGCTTTGGTTACTAGATTATTTAAAACTAAATAAATACTTAAATAAGCGTGGTCACAGCCAATATCGGCAGTAATATCTTCTTTACTTAGAAAAGGTACTAAAGAAGATAACCTAGGAGATAATTTCATTAATCCACCATGAAGTCTTTTAGTTTTTTAGCACGAGATGGATGTCTTAATTTTCTTAAGGCTTTGGCTTCAATTTGTCTTATTCTTTCACGAGTGACATTAAATCTTTTGCCAACTTCTTCTAGAGTATAACTAGTACCATCTATAAGACCAAAACGTAGTTCTAAAACTTGTTGTTCTCTTGGTTGTAAGGTAGATAGAACAGATTTAATTTCTTCTTTTAAGATTTCATTTGTAGCATAATCTTCTGGTCTCATACTTCTTTCATCAGGAACAAAGTCACCTAAATGAGAATCTTCTTCTTCACCGATAGGAGTTTCTAAACTTACAGGATCTTGACTAATCTTGATAACTTCTCTAACTTTTTCAACGGAAATCCCCATTTTTTTAGCAAGTTCTTCTTCACTTGGTTCTCTATTTAATTCTAGAGTAAGTTGTCTTTGAATTCTAGCCATTTTATTAATAGTTTCAACCATATGAACAGGAACTCTGATTGTTCTTGCTTGATCGGCTAAAGCTCTGGTAATGGCTTGTCTAATCCACCATGTAGCGTATGTAGAAAATTTATATCCTTTATCATAGTCGAATTTTTCAACGGCTTTCATTAAACCGATATTTCCTTCTTGAATTAAATCTAAAAACAATAAACCACGGCCTACATATCTTTTAGCAATAGATACAACAAGACGTAAGTTTGACTCAGCTAAAATATTTTTAGCTTCTTCATCACCATTAGCAACTCTAATAGATAAATTCATTTCTTCTTCAGGACTTAACAAACTGATGCGACCAATTTCTTTTAAATACATACGAACTGGATCATTAATATTAATGTCTTTGGTTAATTCTTCATCATTTAGAACAACTACTTCTTCTTCAACAATCTTATTTTGTTTCCCACTTTCACTTGATTCATTTTCACTAGAAACAACTTCAATGCCATTTTCTACAAATAAGTTATATAGTTCATCTAGAGCATCACTATCAATGTCTAATCCTTTTAAAGCACTTGCTAAGTCTTCAAAAGTGATAAATCCTTCCTTTTTACCTTTTTTTAATAATTCTTCTTTTCTTTCATCAAATGTTTTTATTTCTTTAACAGTCTTTGCCATTAGTCCTCACTTTCTCGTTTTAATTTGATTATTATATCATTTATTTCTTCTTTTTTATTAATATCTGTTTCATTTTTTAATTCTTCTTTTAATTTTTCAATTTGATTTTCTTTAATCCATTCTTTTATAATGGCTACATATTTAGGAAAATCTTCGTCTATATTATTTTGGACATCATTATCATTTATAATTCTCATGATTATGTCTTTATATGATAAATCTTTTATATAGGTAATAAAATCAGCTAAGGAAAACTCTTTATTTATATTTTTAAATGCTAGAATGTCATTAGCTATTAGTTTGTATGTTTTATCAGGAAAATAATTTAAATCTTTTTGATATAGTCTAATATATTTAGGATTATTCATCATCGCATATAAGATGGCTTCGGCAGCTTTATTATATCTGGTAAGTTTAATTTTTGATTTTCTAACAATTTTTATTTCTTTTGGCGGTGGTGAATCTTTCTTTACTAATTTTGCTTCAATTACTTCTTTATCAATATGGTATTCTTCAGATAGTTTATTTATTGTAATGTTTTTTAAAACTTCGTCATCAGAATTATTTAACTCTTCAATTATTTTATTAATATATGTGGCAAGTTCATCGGCTTTATTTAAATTTTTATTTTTTTTGTAATAATTTAGTTTAAAATCAAAATATGTTATAGCACCATATAAAGCATTTTTAAAGGCGTCTTTACCTTTTTCTAAAATGTATGAGTCAGGATCTTTGTTACCGGATAATCTTACAACAGTTACTTCAATACCGGCTTTAGTTAACTCTTCACCGTTAGCAACTGTACTCTTTTCACCCGCATCATCATTATCCATCATTAATATAACTTTAGCATTTAGTTTTTTAAGAAGGTTAATATGATCTTTTGTAAGAGCTGTGCCCATGGTAGCAACAACGTTTTTGTAACCGATTGAATAAACTCTTATGGCATCGATTTGTCCTTCTACGATTATGATAGTTTTGGTTTTAATTACTTCACTTTTACATTTATCATAATTATAGAGTATATGCCCTTTTTTAAAAATATTACTTTCCTTAGAGTTAATATATTTACTAGAACTTTCACCGTTATATATACGGGCGGAAAATGCTACTACATTGCCTTTATCATTACAAATAGGGAAAGTGATTCTGTTTTTAAATAAATCTTGTAAAGTATCACTTTTGATGGCAAGAGAATAATCTATTATTTCTTTATCAGTGTAACCTTTTGTTTTTAATAATTTGTTTAAATTGTTGTCGTTTAAGGCAAGACCAATATTAAATTCTTTGATTATTTCTTCGCTAAGATGTCTTTCGTTTATAAGATAATTTTTAGCATCCTCACCTTTTTTACTGCTTAAATTATTAACAAAGTATTTGTTTGCTAAATCTAGGAGGTCATAATATTTTTTATTAGGATTGTTTGCTAAGGGATTAATATTTAAATAGTGCCCGACTTTATCAGCGACGATTTTTACAGATGTTACAAAATCTACATTTTCATAGTTTTGAACAAAAGTAAAGACATTTCCAGAGACACCACAAACAAAGCAAGTATATATTTGTTTTTCTGGTGATACACTTAAACTTGGTGAGTGATCGTCATGAAAAGGACATACACCAAAGTAGTTTTTTCCCTTGGGAATTAAATTTATATAACTAGAAATTATATCTACAATATTTGCTTTATTTCTAATTGCATTTATTTCTTCATTTGGTATCATTGCCATAGAAAAACACCCTCTAATTATTATTTATTAACCGAAGGTGCCCATTTTCCTTTATTTTTTTGCCAAATTTTGTGATTTTTGTTAATTTTTTTAGTTAATAGAAAAAAAACAAGCATTTTTGCTTGTTAAATTAAGACCAGATAGCTTTTATTTAAGCAAAAAATTTATCAATAGTTTTATGACAAATGCTTGCAATGATAATACCACCTAACGCTGCAAGTGGCGGATATATTAGGTACATACCAAATGTTAAAATTCCAATGATAACACTATAGATAATTTGCCCTTTATAGGTATAAGGACTAGATAATGGCTCGGTAGCAATAAAGACAAAACTAAATAAGACGTTGTTAGCAAAAATATTATCTAAAATGCTACCAATATTACCAGTTATAATACAGTAAATTAACATACATGATACATATGTGATAGTACTATATAAAGGAATATTTTTTTTGTAAAATGATTGATTACATAAAATTAATAAGCTGATAACTAAAACGATTACATTGGTAGCATTGATACCACCACTACCCTTTCCTAGTAAATAATCGAGTGCTATTAAATTTAAATCATTGTTGCTTTCTAATTTGTTTAAGAAGGAAAAATCGCCTGTTAAATTGATACAAAAGATAATTAACAGACTAGTTAAAGCAACTATATTTATATTTGATGATTTAAAAAATTTACTAATCATTAATGATAGAAAAGTTATCATAATAAATAAAAATATATTAGTATTGATACTTATTACAGAAGCAATCAGTAATCCATAAAAAGGATGAAATGAGGTGAACATGATACTAGATAGTTTATCTTTACTTTTTCTAAATATTCTTTCATGAATAATGTTTACGGATATGCCAATTGTAAGTCCTAAAATATCAAAAATTAAAGGTTTTAGCATTCCAAGAAAACTAACTAAATGATTAGTGTATAAGTTGATTCCATTTTTATAAAATCCGGCAATTATAAGAGGCAATAAAGAGATAAATAGATATATGTTAATTTTTTTAAGATTCATTTTTGATTTTATAAATACATCTTTCATTTTTTGCCTCCCATTAATTTAATTTTTGAAGGACATATATAATTGCATAAACCGCATTTAATACATTTATCCATGCGTAATTTCTCTTTAGGATTTGCTTTGACAGGACAATGAAGTACGCATAGACCACAATTGATGCATTTACGAGCTTTTTCTTGTTGCTCACTAGTTATAAAAATACTTCTTGTTAGGGGCGTAACTACAGCATTTAAACTAGGAATTGTATATCCTGATAAAAGACCATTAATAACAATTTTAAAGTTTTCATCTTTAACTTTGAAAAAATTTGCAATTATATCACCAATATTCGTACCAATTTTAACTAGCATAACAGCTGGTTTATCAATTAAATCTCCTGATATAGTTATTAATTTTTCAGTTATTGGTTTTTTCTTTTTTAGAACATTATAAATGGCAAAAACATCTTCAACGGTAAGAAATATAACTCCTTTGTCTTTTTTCTTTTCAGTTACTAATTCATTAATTAAAATGTCCTTTTGTCCAATAGGATATAAGTCAGGCATTAATTTTAGATTTATATTAGGGTATGTTCCAATTTGATCTACTAAGGTTTTAACATTGTCACTATCATTATTTTTAATGGCAAAAAAGCATTTATGAATTTGTAAGATATGACTTATAGCGTCTATACATTCTAAAATTTCGTTAGTGTGAGATTTAATTAAGAAACTCATTGTTTCTTCGTAGGGTTCATAGTCAATCCCACTAATTACTAAGGTCTCACCTTCTAAAGAGCCATTATAGGCATTATAAATTTTAATAATGTTTTTAAATTCATTTGGCTTATAGTTTGTAATGTTTTTTAAGACACCTTTTACTTTATAAGTTTTTTCTTTAAAATCGTTTTCTATAACAATAGTTGGGGCTTTCTTTCCATCAACAATGCTTTCACTAGCACCGATTATAGTGCCGGAAATGGGACTATAGACATAATCATCATCATTATGTAATACTAAACCATTTAATAAGACATATTCGTTACTTTTAATATCGACATTATATTTTTTTTCGTAAGGGATATAAACATTATCGGGATTTAAATATTCTTTTATTTCTTTAGCGTAATTTATTTTTAAATTTTCTTCTATTTTAATTAATCTTGGCATAACACCACCTTAGTAAATTATAGCAAAAAAAATAGGCGTTTACTATAGTAAACACACCTATTTTTCGTAATCACAGGCTGAGCACTTAATCTTTTTCCCTTTGGTTACTAATAAACTTCCACAGTTTGGGCAAGTTTCGCCAGTTGGCATATCCCACAAAGCAAAGGTGCATGATGGATAATTAGAACATCCATAGAACACTTTTCCTCTTTTACTTTTTTTGGCAATTATATCATGACCACATTTAGGACAAGGACAAACTGCTTTTACTTCTTTTTCTTCTTTTTTGATATACTTGCAAGTTGGGTAATTAGAACAAGCGGTAAACTTACCAAAGCGACCATTGCGAATAACTAGTGGGCTTCCGCAGTTTGGACAATTTTCGCCAGTTTCAGTTGGAGCTTTTTTCTCCATTTCATCAAAGGCTTTTTTGACAAGTGGTTCAAAATCATTGTAAAAAGTTTTTAATACTTTAATATTGTCTAGTTTATCTTCTGCTATCAAATCTAGTTCATTTTCCATATTGGCAGTGTATTTTACATTAATGATGTCAGAGAAAAATTCTTGCAATTTATCGGTTGTTTCAATGCCTATTTCCGTCGGAATGAATTTCTTATCGACGATACTTACGTAGGCACGTTCTTTAATGGTTTCTAGTATTTTGGCATAAGTTGATGGTCTACCAATTCCAAGAGATTCTAATTCTTTAATTAATGAACTTTCAGTATATCTTGGGGCTGGTTTAGTAAAATGCTGTTCTTTGGTAATTTCATCAGCCACTAAAATATTGCTTTTATAATCACTGTAATCAGGTAAAACAACATCTTCATTATCCATATATTTTTGATATGCGGCTAGAAAACCATTAAAAGTAATGACAGAGCCGGTTGCTTTAAATTTGTAATCATTATTATCTAAAATTATGGTAGTTGCTAAAGTTTTAGCATCAGCCATTAATGAAGCAAGAGCACGGTAATAAATGATACTATATACTTTGAATTCGTCTGGGGTTAAATATTCTTTTAAACTTTCAGGAGTACGCTCGATGGCAGTTGGTCTAATTGCTTCATGGGCATCTTGAATGTTTTGCCCTTTTTTAGCAATTTTAACTTTACCTACGTAGTTTTCACCATAATTATTTCTAATATAGTTTTGAGCACTTAAAATGAAGGTATCTGATAATCTGGTTGAATCAGTACGCATATATGAGATAAGACCGACTGTTTCAGTCCCAATGTCGATGCTTTCGTATAGTTTTTGAGCAACTCTCATGGTTTTAGAGGCACCAAAATTTAGTTTATTAGCGCAGGCTTGCTGAAGGGTTGATGTGGTAAAAGGCATAACACCTTTTTTTAATTTTTCTTTTTTGTCAATAGACTCAATTTTAAAACTTTTAGATAGTTTATTTAAAATATTATCAGCTTCAACAGCACTTTTTATTTCGATTTTTTTAGTTTTATATTTTTCTAAATTTGCTTTAAAATCTGGAAATACACCGGTTATAGTCCAGTATTCTTCAGGATTAAAAGCATCTATTTCTCTTTCTCTATCAACAATTAGTTTTAAAGCCACACTTTGAACGCGACCAGCTGATTTACCACCAGTTTTACTTTGCATTAATTTTGATAATCTAAAGCCAATGATACGGTCTAGCATTCTTCTAGTTTCTTGACTTTTTACTAAATTATCATCAATTTTTCTAGGATGTTTAAAAGCTTCAATGACGGCATCTTTGGTTATTTCGTTAAAAACAACACGGTCGTATTCATCATCGTTTAGTCCTAGAGTGTCATAAATATGCCAACTGATGGCCTCCCCTTCACGGTCGGGATCGGTTGCTAGATAAACTTTATTGGAAATAGAGGCATCTTTTTTAAGTTCTTTTATGACAGGTGCTTTACCTTTTATAGTGGTATATTTTGGTTTAAAGTCATTATCAATATCAATGCCTAAACCGAATTTTCCCGTGGTTGATAAATCTCTTATATGCCCTTTTGATGAAACTACTTTATATTTACTTCCTAAATATTTACCTATTGTTTTAGTTTTACTAGGGGATTCAACTATTACTAGATCCATTTAAAACCTCACTTTCTTTTATTTCTGGTTCTTTGTTTGTTTCTTCTAATATTTTTTGCTTTTCACTATCTAATGCTTTACCTAAATGATTAAAATAATCAGTTCTGATGGCTAAAGCACTCATTTTTTGTCTTACATTAATTTCATTATTTATTTCTATAAGTTCATCGTCGGTATAAGTGTTTGTTTCTTCTTTAGGCGTAAACTTGCCAGTTGAAGCATTGTAATAACCTTTAGCATCTTGCCATGAACCATCAGAAAATACAGCTCTATCGTCATATTCAGAGAAAGTATCATGACCTAAATATAAACGAGGATCATAATCAATATCAAACATGTTTAATAAAGTTGGTAATAAGTCGATCATAGTTGTATATTTAGTTATTTCTTCTTTAGGTGTGGCACTATTATATATTATCATTGGCGTGCGGTCGACTTCTTTATCGACATTTACGTCATAATCAAGAACGGTATTTAAATCTTTATTAGTTAATCCATATGGATAGTGGTCTCCAAAGACAGCAATAACGGTATCATCTAATTTACCAGATGCTTCTAGAGTTTCTAATAGTAAACCTATTGCGGCATCTAATTCTTTCATTTTAGACATATATCTTTTAACAGCGGTGCTGTAATTATATTCGCTAAATTCTGATAAGTGTTTATCACCATATTCAGATGAAACGGTGTATGGCTGATGAGTTGTAACACTAGTCATAAAAACCATAAATTTATCTTCGTTTATGAAGTGAGGAGTGGCAGTTTTTATAAGATCAACATCACTTGGCCACTCAGCATAAAGACTACTCCATTTGATGTTTAATCTACTGGCGTTATAGTAGTTAGAACTTCCCATGTTAGGATGGATAGTTTTTCTAGAATAATAAAAGTCAGCATAGTCATGATAACTACTAGTAGTATAGCCGGAATTTTTAAACATATTAAATATAGCTTCTGGGTAAACGTTATTTTTATATTTATCGGCTGTACAGGTGTTATTAATTGTAAATAAAGATGTCATCGCAGTCATTTCATTATTTCCGGTATTACAGTTGTTTCGTGGTGAATAGTTATTACGATAACTGATTCCTTCACTATATAATTTATAAATATTAGGATATTCTTTTTCATTTATAGATATTAAATTTACTGATTCTAATAGGATAACAATTAGATTTTTATCTTTAAACACACCAGTATAATCGTTTTTAGGAGTTATTTCTCTATTAATAAAGTAATTGTTTAATTTGTTATAATTAGTATTATTTTCATTATTTATGACATTATTCCAAACAGTATCATCAATAGTTCTTTTTTTATCTTCGGGAGCTTGGTTATTATATTTATTACCATTGTAGCTAACGTTGGTATCAGTATCTAAATCAATATTTATATCGAATGTAGTAATAATAATATCTGAGGCACCATAAACTAAAACACCAAACTGACTAACTGATTGATTAGCATAAGTGCTTGTTAAAATTAGTTCAGAATTTTTGATACTTTGAGTTTTATTTTGCATAAAACTTACTTTTAATGTGGCATAATACATTAGAAAAATAGCGGCAAGTGATACGATTGTTAAATATACGGCATGACGTTTCATTTTTCTTGTATCAATTTGAAATTTAAAGTAAATTGTTTTATTTAATTTGTTTCTTCTTAGTATTTTTTGTAAATACCAAATATATACCATAAGAATTATTAAGGGAATAATAACAAGATATGAGGTCCATCTAGCAGCGACAATAAAGTCTTTAACGTAGTCAAGTATTTTTGTTCCTTGTTCAGCGTTGCCAACACCCATGAAAAAGCCCATATAATGGTATAAGTTGATTTCGGTCCATACATAAATAGTTAATAAAAGAGAAACGATACTAATATAAACTTTACGACCAGTTTTATTAAATAAGGACATAAAAAAGCCTAGAATTAAACTAATTCCAACCGAACTAATTAAAATTCTAAGAGTAGACCAAGAGATAATACTACTTGGATGGGTGTTTATTTTTACAATCATTTCTAATGAAAAAATGAATATTGTAAATATTATTGTATTAATGAGTATGCGTTTTCCTAATGTTTCTTTCAAAATTACCACCTTGTTTTATTAAATCACTTATAGGACTAAAAGTAAACCTATAATTATCTAAAAGTCCATATTGCTTGACATTTTCGATATGGGATTTAGTTGGATAGCCTTTGTGATTTTTAAATCCGTACTCAGGGTATTCTAAATCTAATTCATACATCATAGAGTCTCTGGTTACTTTGGCGATAACTGAGGCAGCGGCGATTGATTCACTTTTTAAATCGCCTTTGATGATACTTGTTGATGGCACCTCTAATTTATCTAGTTTCATAGCATCAATAAGAACGTGTTCTGGTTTTACATCTAATTTATTAATAGCTTCATACATGGCTAGTTTAGTGGCTTCATATATATTTACCTCATCTATTACTTTGTTATCTTTAATACCTATTGCTACACTTATAGCATCTTGCATGATTATTTTGTAAAATTCATTACGTTTCTTTTCAGTTAATTTTTTAGAATCAGTTAAACCTTCTAAATGATAATTAACTGGTAAAATAACGGCCGCGGTTACGACTGGGCCAACAAGAGGGCCTCTACCTACTTCATCAACTCCAGCAATTAAGGTTATACCCTTAGCATATAATTCTTTTTCATAGGATAAATTGTCGGTTACAATTATTTTTTCTTTCTTTTTAGAAGACGATTTTTGCTTACTTTTTTCTGTTTTCATTTCTACTTTACTTTTCATTTATTATTTTTTCATATTTATCAAATGTAATGTTTTTGATATTTTCTTTTTTGATGTCATTGATAATAGCCTTATAAACTCTGTTATAATCAGGTGTCCCATTATTAATAGCGCCCATGTTTTTAGCAATAATATCTATAGTGTCATCATCAAAAGCTGTTACTTTGTATCTTGCTTCGTATGCTTCTGGATAAGATTCATGTAATGTTTTTAAAATATAGTACGCTACATCTTTTATAGGTAAAACGTTTTCGCTAATTGCCGTCATAGCAGCTAAGTTATAGGCAATATAATCATTATCAAACTTAGGCCATAAAATTCCTGGAGTATCAAGAACTAATAGTTTGTATTTAGTTTTTAACCACACATTATTTTTAGTAACACCAGGCATATTTCCGACGTTAGATACTTTTTTACCGGCAAGTTTATTAATTAGGGTACTTTTTCCGACATTTGGAATACCAATAACAGTTCCTTTTACTTCTTTAGGTTTCATACCGTTTTGAGCTCTTTTGGCATTTATTTCGTCTATAAATATACTTGCGGCATCAATAATTTTTTTGTAATCACTAGTGGTGTTTAAATCAACTAATATAACTATGTAGCCTTTTTTTTCGTAATAATTTACCCATTTGGTAGTTTCCTTTAAATCACATAAGTCTTTTTTGGTCATGATTAAAATTCTTTTTTTATTTTTTATTAATTCATCGATATCCTTAATTTTTGACGAATAAGGAATTCGGGCATCAATTAATTCAAAAACTATGTCAATTAAAGGCATTGTTTCTTTTAATAATCGTTTGGTTTTTTGCATGTGCCCTGGGTACCAGTTAATATTCATTTTATTTTGTGTTTCTTTTTTATTTTCACTATTTTTCATTTCTTGTCTTTTTTTTCTTTTTTGATACATATCCATTATTTATCACTTCCTTTTTACAACTTGTAGTTTGTTTTTTTATTTCAAATTCTTTTTCATTGGATAAAATCTTAATCCTTTAATACTTTGCTCTTTATCTGTATCTATAAATCCCAAATGTTTATAAACTTCATGTGCATACGGAGAAGAATTTACAGTAAAAAATTCATTGTTATTTAATGATTCTACTTTGTAATATAGCTTCTTTCCTATTCCTTGTTTGTGGTATTTTCCATCTACAAAGAATAATGCTATATGAGTAACATCTTTTGTTGCTATAACTCCTAATATTTTATTACTTTCATCGTAAGCCCCATAAAAATCTCTTGCTTCAATCCAGGAAACATCATCAATTGTTTTTTTAAATTCTTTTATACCTTCTTCGGTGTAATCAGGTGCTTCATATTCCAAAAACACTTTCCAAACTAATTCTAATGCTTTTTTCATTTCTTCTTTTAATATTTTTCTAATTTTCACTAATTTCATCTCCCTACAAATTACTATTTTATTTCATCAAGTTTGTTTTTTACAATAATTGCATTTAAAAATTTTTCATTTCATTTACCTCCATTTCTATTAATTATATTAACGTTTCTCTATATTCTCATTATAGTACAATTTAATTACTTTCTTTTATTATATCGATTACTTTTATATTACCATCTACAAGTACTTCGATAATAGGTATTTTTTTATTTTTATTTGTTTTATATTTCCAATAGTTTTCGGCCAGCTTTAAATTTCTTTTTTTATCTTTTGTTCCATCAAAGCAATTACAAGCATCGCCAATAAATACATTTCCAGTCACTTCTACTTTAACAATTTGAAAAGTGGGTCTTCCTAATTCTATGAAAAGATTATACCATTTTTCAGCTTCTTCTAAAGTTTGCGATACGTATAAAGAAGATAATCTTGAGGGATAATTAGGATATTTATTAATCCTTACTTCTTCCATGGCTAATTCTCTTAAAGCAACTTTTAAATGATGTTCAAAATTTTCATTATTATATGCTTTTGGTTTAGTATATATCTCGTTTACTTTATCTTTATATGCATATACTCTTTCATAAACACCACTGTGATGCGTTTCGTCATAAATAATTTGTTGTCCAATCATCATGGGTTTATTTGTTACAACATGATAAAATTGTTTCTTTATAACCTTTTCAAACATTTCAGTACCTCCGCAATTTAGATCATAATTATTACTATTTGTATAGCCTTAAAACTTGATATTGGTATGCTTTATCATTTTCAGTATAACCAATAGAAATACCTTTTCCGTTGTTTACAGTTTTACCGGAATTAGTTTTAGTCTTTACTTCTTTTAATAAAGTTTCAATCTCAGAATCTGTAAACTGAATATTATTTGCTTTAATTAGGTGTTTAACATAGGAATTAACATTTGTCTCATACTTACTATTTTTTTGGACATATAAAAGCGTATAATTTACAATTTCTGTAGTTTTATCTCCAACGTATTTTTCAGGCACTACTACTAAATATATTCCTTCAATTAATCCATACCAATACTCACCATTACTTTCTGTAAGATAATCAGTTGATGCAGGATTTAATGAACTATTATCAACTATTTCAGTATTAAATTTGGCAACTAATACATCAACAGTTTCTTTTTCAACCGCTCCATTTTTTTCTATACTTTCTTCTAAATCCTTTTTGGCATTATCTACACTAGATGTACCACACCCAGTTAAGCCTAATAGCATAATTCCACTTAATGTAATTAATAATGTTTTTTTCATATTTTCCTCCATTTAAAAACTACTCAACTTATATAAAAATAGTATAATATATTTTTTATGATTTCTGTATAATTTAAAGCAATATTTTACTATTTATTTATATTTCAATCTTATAAATGATATTTTATCCTTCTTAATAATGGTAAAGCTAAAAGATACATCAGATATCCAATAATGCTTCCTATAGTATTAGTTATTAATCTTTCAATATCATTTGGTTTTAATATTAAATTATTTTTTAAAAGTAATTTATTTAACGCACTTAATTTTGCTATTTCGGCGGCATTATCTTTTAAACTTAAACTTATTCTTTCTTCATAATTTAATTTTGACATATAAAAACCTCGTTTCTATGTTCAAGAAACGGGGTTCATATCAATTTTGATCACTATTTTTATATTCTAATTTAAAATTTTTATCTGAATCCGCCACCACCGGATCCGCCACCGAAGGAGCCTCCTCCTCCACCGCCTGATGAGAAGCCGCCACCACCGGATGAATAACTGTTAGCACGATCAATTGCTTCTTGTCTAGCCGTTTGAGCGCTAGTTACAGCGTGATTTGAGAAATTATTAATAAGTATGATTGTATCAAAATCGTAATTATAGCCTTCAATCACTTCAGGATACATCTTTTTAAACTGAGCAGCAACTTCTTTGGCAATGCCAAACATCTGAGCAAAAATAAGGTAATCTTCCCATAATTTTACTTCCATAACAGTTTTTTCTTTCATGTTAGAAAATTCAGTTAAATATTTTTTTAAGCCATAAAGCTTTAGAGCTTGCTCGAATACTTGATCATCTTCGGTATATTTAGCAGTTTTAATCAAACCTTTTTTAACAATTTCTTTAGTAACTAAACCTTTTTCGATAAATGTATCGGCTTCATTACTTTCTACTTTATCAAACCAACCAAGTAATCTTTCATAATGATTTTTTGACCACTTTTCAAATTCTTTTTCTTCTAAATAGTCATCCTTGGCGGCTGATTTAATCATTTGATATAATTCTTCTTCTAAAGGGCTTTCACAAACAACGTTAGAAATCTTCATTGAAGAAACTAATTCTGATTTTTTAAATATCCCTTTTTTTTCAATCTTTTCAATGGTAATGTAACCATCTTTTAACCACTTTAATAAAACAGCGCCTAAAAGATCGGTTTGTTTTTTTGTTAAGCTATATAGATTAGATATATAATAGTTATAATATAATCCGCCTTTTGGAATATCTCTAAAAGCTGGGGTATCTTTAGGAATTTTTTTAGCACTTTTTTTGTATTTGTTATTTTTAAGTACAACATTATTAATTAGTAGTATTAAAATATAGATAACAAAAATATAACTGAATAATTTTATAATACCTTTTATGATAGACAAAATGATGCTTGTAGCTGATTTTTTAGTATATTTTGTACTTCCTTCATTTGCTTGATTTAAATAATAATCAAATTCTTCATCTAAATCAGTTTCTAAATCAAAGGTGCCACTAGGAAATTTGATAAGCATTGTCATATATTCACTACTTGAAAGGTTTTCAGTGCTCATTTCAATGTAGCCATCATAAACATAAGTTGGAGCACCATATTTGCCATATCCCCATACATCTAAATTGTCAGAATATCTAAAATCGGAATAAACTTTTATATAAACTTCATCTACTGTATTACTTAGATTTCTGGGAATTAAGGTCCAGTACACCATTTGGGCATCATTTAAGTTTACGACGAAATCGGTTATTTTGTATTCAAGTGTATATGTATTAGTACCATATTTACTAATACCAAAACATAATTCTAAGCCATCACTAATTTCATGAATGCCATTTTTATAGGCTTTAGCGTCAAATGATGAATTTACGTTCCAAGAACCAATATTTTGAAAATCAGTTCCGTTTAAACTTACTTTAAAATCCTTAAATGTAGATGTGCCAATATTATTATAAGTTTTGTATATCTCAGTGCCACTAGTGGCTTTAACAGTCCACTCTTCTTTAATGTTAGCTACACCTTTTTGATCGATGTAAATATCCATATTTATTTTATTTATTTCATTAGCATTTACAGCGGGAATAAACAAAAACAAATATGTAATTAATAAATATATAATCTTTTTCATACTTTCTCCTTGGAAAAAGGACTTACTTTTGTAAGCCCTTAAAATTTAACTTCTACATTTTTACGTTCTTCACTAGTTGCTTCAAAGAATGGTTCAGGTTTAAAATTAAACATAGACGCAATTACATTTGAAGGGAAAACTTCTAGTTTGTTTTTGTAATTCATAACGTTGTCATTATAAAATTGTCTAGCGTAAGAAATTTTATCTTCAGTTTCTTTTAAACTTTCTTGTAAAGAAACGAAGTTTTCATTGGCTTTTAATTCTGGATAACTTTCTGCTAAAGCAAATAATTTAGTAAGTGAAGCACTCATTTCATTAGAAGCATTCATCTCATCTTTAGTATTTTTGGCATTTAAAACAGAGTTTCTTGCTTTGATAACATCTTCTAATGTTTTTGATTCGTGTTTAGCATATCCTTTAACAGTTTCAACTAAATTAGGAATTAAATCACATCTTCTTTTTAATTGAACGTCTATTTGAGCCCACTGATCTTTAACCTTATTTCTTAGTACTACTAGTGAGTTGTAGGTAGTTATAACAAAAAGTATTAATACTACGACTACCGCTAAAATAATCCACCACATAAAATATCCTCCTATAACATAATAATACTACATATTAATTTTATATTCAATTAATTTATTTCTTATTCAAGTAATTAAATTCTTTATTAAAATAAGATACTATTTAGATTGGTTATTCATTTCTTTAGCAATCCAAGCCATAATTACATTTACAATAAAATTTATTTCTTCGTCATTTAATATTTTTTCTTTGGGAATATGGTACCACTTTTCTAGGCAGCCACGGCAGCATAAAGCACAGGCATGCTGAGCAATAAAAACGGGATGACCTTTCATAGGTGTTTGTTTACCATCATTTACTTTAGATGCATCTTTAAGTCTTTGATTGATAAAATCATAGGCGTGTTTTTTTATAATATCTAAGCCCTTATCGTTTATGTATGAATAATCTTTAGGTTTTAAATGAAAACTACTGCGAAACTTTGATTTAGAGAGTTTTTCTAAAATTAAATCGATATTATTCAATAATTTTTCTTAAAATATCTTCTTTAGAGATACTTCCTTCTCTTAGAATTATTATTTCATCATTTTGAACTTTAACAATGGTTGAGGGAATGCCAATTTTGCTTTCGCCACCATCAATAAACATGGCTACATTACTTGCTTCTAAGTCTTTCTTTGCAGCAGCAATGTTGGTATCACTTGGTTTTCCGGAAATATTAGCGCTGGTAGTGGCAAGTGGATGATTAACTAAACTAATTAATTTTAGGGCAATTTCATTATCAGGCATTCTAACTCCAACGGTATCTAAGCCAGCAGTAAGAATATCCGGAATACCTTTTTTCTTTTTTAAGATAATTGTGAGTGGTCCTGGGAAAAAGTTTTTAATAATTTTAAGTTCTAAAGCGCTGATATCTTCGGCTACTTCATATATCATTTTAATATCAGAAACTAAAACGTTAATAGGCTTATTTAAGTCTCTTTTTTTAGCAGCAAATAATTTTCTTAGAGCATTTTCTTCAACAATGGTTCCAATCCCATAAACTGTATCAGTTGGGTAAACAACAACGTTACCTTCTTTTAGAATCTTGGCTGGAAGACTTAATAGACCATAATTTTTTTCTTTAGTTAAATCAAGAATTTGATTCATAAATACACCTTCTTTTTACAAATACAATTTTAACAAAAATTTACTAAATTGACTAGCAACTTTTAATATTGTAAAATATTTTAGTATATAAAATATAATTATTAAGGAGTGGTATTTTGAAAAGAACAAAACTTAAAGATAGATCGTTACCTAATTATACTAAGGGCGAAGAAATCATGAATATGGTAAGCCATATTGTTGGCGGTGCGATTGGGGTAACAAGTTTAGTATTATGTTTAATTTTCTCAGTTAAGCACCATGATGGTTATGCGATTGCAGGCTCTATTGTATTTGGAATTTCTATGATTTTATTATTTACGATGTCTAGTATTTATCATGGACTAAGACCAGAAAAAGCCAAGAAAGTGTTTCAAGTTATTGATCACTGCACCATTTTTGTTCTTATAGCGGGAACTTATACACCGGTTCTACTTTGCTCACTTAGACAAATAAATCCCCTACTTGCTTGGTGGTTATTTGGTATTGTATGGGGACTAGCCGTTTTAGGAATTACATTAAATGCGATTGATTTAAAAAAATATAAAGTATTTTCCATGACTTGCTACCTTTTAATGGGCTGGTGCATTGTTGTAACGGGCCCAAATATGTTAAAAATGCTGGATTTAGGTGGTACCATTTTACTAGTAGCCGGCGGGGTTAGTTATACCATTGGGGCAGTGCTTTATATGATAGGCGCTAAAAAAAGATATTTCCATTTTGTCTTTCATGTCTTTGTAGATATAGGTAGTTTACTTCACTTTTTATGTATTTTACTATATGTTGTATGATAAAAAGCCTCTACTTTAAAATAGAGACTTTTTTGTTTAAATGTTTTTGATTATTAAATAACTGATTTATTTTTTCGCTAGTTTTATCCATTTAAAGGTGCCATATATATTTATAATTAAATAGCCAATTGAAACTATTAACATCATGGTAGAGTTAGGTGAACCTTTAATAAAATTTGTAATCCAAATAGATAAGTCTGCTATATTATTAAATAACCACACGATCCAGCATTCTTTAAATCTTAAATTCATAAGTATAACAGCACATAAATTTATTATATTACTACTTGCATCTAAAAAGGCTAATTGCTGACCAGGAATTTTGCTTAATAAAAAACCTAATATGATACTGCCAACTATACATGTTAATATTATTATAATGGAATTTTTCGTATCAAATCCTCTAATAGGGACTTCATCATTATGGGTTTTTTTCTTCCAACTTATATACCCTTCTATTTGAGATGGAAAGTATACTATAAGTGAAAGAATAGCGATTCCATATAGACCATTTAAATAGCAAACATAACCACTTAATAAGCTATATAGTCCGCCATAGATGTAATTGCATGTTTTACCAATACTTGCATAATAAACATTTAGTAAACCACAGGCTAATGTTATAGTACCTAAAAAATAATCTTTGGTTATAATTCCACATATAATGGAAAATATTATAATTATTAACGAGTAAATTTTATTTTTCATAAATTCCTACTTTCTAAACGAGTGTATTTATAATTTTGTTAATATAATTATAGCATTAACTTAAACTTTTTTGGCAAATTAATTAACTTGGTATTAAGACATTAAAAAAGCTCGTAAATACGAGCATATTTTTTAAGTGGGGCGAAATGTGGGGATCGAACCCACGCATACCGGAGCCACAATCCGGCGTGTTAACCACTTCACCAATTCCGCCATGACTAGTTAATTTTATCAAAAAGTAAGGAAAATAGCAATACTTTTTATATATTATTTGATATAATGTGGATTGTGATGTATATGAAGAAGTTTTTTAAAAATAACTCTTTTTATTTAAAGAGTGTATCGGCAATATTTTTGATAAATGCTTTAATATATTTTGGGATTAAGCTTATTATTAAAGACTACAATATTATAAGTACACCATTAGATGAAAAAATTCCTTTTGTACCAGGATTTATTTATATTTATATGATATGGTACCCTTTTTTGATATATAGTTTTTATGTAATTTTTAAATATAATAAAGAAAAATATATTAAATTAATACTGACTACTATTTTATCTTTACTAGTATTATATATTTTCTTTATAGTATTTCCTTCTGAAGTGGTAAGACCAGAAGTTAATTCCTTTCATGATATAACTTCTTTTGTAATTTATATGGTATATAAAACAGATACGCCAACATGCTGCTTTCCTTCAGGACACTGCTTATTATGTTTTATTTTACTTTATAACTTACTTGATAATAACAGACTTCCTAAAAAATTTAAATATCCCGCAATAATTATTAATATTTTGATTATTATATCTACCCTTTTAGTAAAGCAACATGTTATATATGATGTGATTGGCTCTTTTGTCTTAGCGACTATTAATTATTATTTTGTGGTAAACTTAAAATATTTTGATGAAATAAAAAGAAAGATGAGAAATCAGTGCTAGTTATTTGTATACTCTGCGAATAACCACTGATTTTTTTCTTCCTATTTTATCACCCATTTTAACTGTGGTTTCCAACCCTTTTTTAGAATTTAGAACAATATCACGATCAATAGTAACCGAATTAGTTATTAAGACAATAGTAGAACCACCAAATTTAAAATAACCTTTCTCATCACCTTTTTTAAACTCAGTAATATTATGATTAACTATTTTGCCTACACATAAAGCCCCTACTTCAATTTGATAAATGTCGTTAAAATGTTTGGTATGTAAAAGCGTGCACTCACGATGATTTAAAGCAAATACTGGGTAGTTATGCTGCGCAATAGGTCTTACAGTATGAAGCACACCAGGAATTACTCTGGTTTTTTCGGCTGTACCATCATCTACGTAGATATACCGGTGATAATCGTCTACACACAATCTAAATACTAAAACATAGCCGTATTTATATTTCTGACAAACATTTTCATCAACTAAATCAGATAATTTGTACTTAGAATTTTTGATTTTTATAACTAGATCAGGGTTTACTTTAAAAACGCTTAATTTGCCATCGCAGGGACTAATAAAAACGTTTGGTAGTTTAATAATGCAACGTTTTTTAGGATTTATTTTTCTAATAAAGAATTCATTAAATGATTGAAAATCTTCTAAAATATAGTCATTCATGTCAATATTATTTTTTTTAATAAATTTAGGAACCCGAAAAACAGATACTTTACTATCAAAATATTTACCAATAAATTTACTGACTTTAGGATTTATTATTATTTTTAATAAGTATCTTCCGAACGTTGTATCATATAAAAATTTATTAAATTTATTTTCTTTTACTTCAAAAATTTCTTTACTATTTCTATCAATATAACGGTCTAACATACTACTTCACCGTTCATATTATAACACCGAAAAAGAAAAAAGGCTATCTTTCGCCTTCTTCTAGCATTTTAGTTATTAAAATACCATAGCCAGTTGTAGGATTATCAACTATAACATGAGTAACGGCACCAATTATTTTGCCATTTTGAATGATGGGACTACCACTCATACCTTGAACAATCCCACCCGTTTTTTGAATTAATTCTTCACTTTTTATTTTAAAATGAATATTTTTAGTTTCGTTGTTATTTATTTTATCAATTTCAATATCATATTCACTAATATCTTCTTTATTAGTAACTGTTCTAATAGTGGCGGCTCCTAAAGTAATATCTTCAAATTTACCAACTTCTATGATGTTATCCATATTTATTACATTGGTGTAGGTTCCATATATTCCTTTGTTAGTATTTTTTGAAATAGTTCCATATTTAGTATTAGAATAAAATTTAGCATTCTTTGTGCCAGCTACTCCCCTTGATGATGGGTCAATACTAATAACACTTGATCTAAAGATAGAACCGGTTTTAACTTCTATGATGTTACCACTACTACTTTCAATAATTTCGTGACCTAAAGCGCCAAAGATTTTTGTTTCCGGATCAATGTAACTTAAAGTTCCAATTCCAGTGATATTGTCTTTAACATATAATCCTGTTTTTAATTTGCTATTAATATTTACTAATTTGAAATCTTTTGTAAAAACTTTTTCATTACGTTTAAGTGTTAAATTTATTGTTTGATTTTGAGCATATTTTTCAATAGAATCAATTAATTCATCAATTGTATTAACTTCTTTATCTGCAACTTTGATGATAACATCCCCTACTTTTAAGTCATTACGGTTAAATTTATTATCAATTTTGTAAAAACCGATAATCATAATGCCTTTACTATCAAGTTCAATACCGATAGTGCTACCACCAGGAATAATCTTACTTGAATAAGCATTAACATTAAAAGGAAAAAGAAGCATAATTATTATTATTAACATTTTTTTCATAATTTATTCACCTATTTATATTATGGCCTATGTAGTAAATAAAAAATAACCAGTTATTGGTTATCATTTTCTTCTATTTTAAAGTCTTCTAGAGAGCCATTTTCAGTTAAAATCTTATTAACAGCACTACTAGCACTATTTAATTTTTCGTCACAAATTTTAACGATTTTCATGGCCTCAGTGTATAATTCAATCGATTTTTCTAAATCTTCACCATTTTCAAGTTTTTTTATAATTGCTTCTAAATCATTCATTAATTCTTCAAATTTTTTATTTTCCATTATTTACCAACTTTCTTAACAACAGCATCAATTTCGCCATTATATAATTTTATATTAATTTTATCATTTTCATTAAGATTAACCGCATCTTTAATAATTAAATTATCTTTTTTAACGATACTATAACCTTTAGATAAGATACTTAAAGGATTTAATAACTCTAATTTATTAATAATTAAACTTAGTTTATGCTTAGATGTTTTTAATAATTCTTCCGGATGATTTAATAAATAATTATTTTTTAGCATATTTAATCTAGATGCGTTTTGTTCTAATTTTTTTTCAATAATACTATTCATATTATCAATTAAATTAGTTAGTTTTTGCTCTTTTAGTTCATAAACCGCTAAAGGATTGGTTAAAACGTAACTATTTTTGATAATATTTAGTTTATCTTTATAATTATCTAATTTGCTTCTTATTTTATTTGTAAATCTTATTTTATACTGATCTAACAAAGTATTTAAATCAGACATATTAGGAACAGCCATCTCAGCAGCTCCTGTTGGAGTTGGGGCTCTTAAATCAGCAACAAAATCAGCAATAGTAAAGTCGATTTCATGGCCTACAGCACTTATAATAGGTATTCTAGAGTTGTATATTGCTTCGGCTACTACTACTTCATTAAAGGCCCATAAATCCTCGATTGATCCACCACCACGGCCAACGATTAAAACATCTAAATCCCAATTATTTGCTTCATTAATTTGTTTTGCAATATCATCTTTAGCAAGCTCGCCTTGCACTAGACAAGGAAATAAAATTGTTTCGCAAATAGGATATCTTCTTTTAATAGTGCTTAAAATATCTTTAATAGCAGCACCTGTTGGAGCTGTAACTATGCCAATTTTTTCAGGATATTTAGGAATTGGTTTCTTATGAGATGAAGCAAATAAGCCTTTTTGTTCTAATTCTTTTTTTAGGGCTTCATATTTTAAATATAAATTACCTAACCCGTCGTTAGTCATTTCTTCAACATATATTTGATATGCTCCAGTAGGCGGATAAATGCTAACCTTGCCCTCAACAAGAACTTTCATTCCATCTTCAGGAACAAAGGTTAGTTTACTAGCATTAAAGGAAAACATTACAGCATTTATTCTTGATTCTTCATCTTTTAATGTAAAGTACAAATGCCCTCTAGTATGCCCTTTAAAATTGGATATTTCTCCTTTTAAGCATACTCTTTGAATATTAGGATCAGTATCAAATTTATTTTTTAAATATCTATTTAAAGTGCCAACAGTTATATACTTTTTTTCCATTAACTATTTACAACCTTATCTAGCGCTGCATTAATCATTTTTCTTACTGAGTCATCACTATATTTCTTGGCAAGTTCAACTGCCTCATTTATTACAACTATAGGTGGAGTTTTAGTGTACTTTATTTCATATAAAGCCATTCTTAAGATAGATGCTCCAGTTAAATCTAATCTATCAATAGTCCAATTTTTTAAATATTTATTAGCTTCATCTGTTAATTCGTCATAAGATGTAACTACTCCATAAACAATATCTTTGACAAATTCGTTATCTATTTCTAAATTTTCTTTGATTATCTCTTCAACATCATACTTCATATTATTATTTTTATATAATGTAATTTGATAAATTATTGTCATTGCTTTTTCTCTTAATTCACTACGGTTTGCCATACAAAATCACCTTTTAAATTATATCAAAAAAAGATTGATAATTAAATATCTATTTAAAAGTTTTACTTTCTGGTTTACCAATTTGATATTTTTGACAAAATTCTTTCCAAAATAGCGTATCTGCGTTCTTTCAGTAAAATTACTTAATAATTTTTTTCATTTATTTCTTCATCGATACTATTTAATTTTACTTTAAGCTGATTACTTGCTAGTTTATTTAAACATGTTAAAGTTGTTATTATATTTTTATCTTCTTGTTCATTTCTTGTTCTTAAATATGCATAAGTTATCCCTGACAAACTTAAAATTACACTTATTATAGAAAATATTGTCATGATTTTTTCTTTTCTTTTCATTTTAAAATCACCCGATATTTTCTATTTAATTATATAAATAGCCCCATGTCAAGTTAATATTGCATATGTAAAAAGTCTATGGCACTAACCATAAACTCTGCTAATTTATAATAAAGATTTTAATTTATTAAGTAGAAATAAAAATAATTCTAGCATAACCATTACCAATATTGCCAGTTCCTATAGCATAATAGTCACCTTCATGTTTTGGCATTTGAACTTGAGTGCTTTTTTTATTAGTCCATTGATAGCCTCTACCATCTATCATAGTAGTTTCATTAAACTTTTTACCGCTATAGTGAATACTACAAGAGTTATCAGTAGTTCCAGTTGTACAACCGGTTTTAGGTATTATATTTTCAGCTGATGTAATTGCGACACATCCGGTATGCCCACTTATAAATGAGGAACCACCGCCGCCACCTAATTTAAAACAATGATATCTTGAATTTGGTGCACCACCACCACCATAGTAACCACCGCCACCGCCATCATGGCCACTACAATAACCTTTAGCTCCTGAATCACTTCCAGTTCCACCGGTTCCAAAAGCATTACCAGAGGTTTGATCGGCTAAGGATCCTCCAGGATATGAAAGTGACTGACCATTATAATTAGTTATAGTTTGTCCTTTTTCACTAATTAAACCGCCAGCAACACCAATATCTGGAGAAGTAATAGTTGTTGCCGATATATTCTTGAACATTCCGCCGCCACCGCCAGCAACCATTATTCTACTTTTTAAACTATTGATATCGTCCCAATTGTCTGTTCCAATTAATCTAACATCAGTAGCGCCTCCACCACTGTCGCCACCAGAATAATAACTGTAAGGATAATCTCCTCCACCGGCGTTACCGCCTTTACCACCACCATTAAATGTTGCTTTTGCTCCTTGTCCCACTGTTGTTGATGAATCAATACCATAAGTTCCTAACTTCCCTGCTTCACCAACATATATGTATAATGTTTCATTTTTTTCAAGGCTAATAATGCCCTCTGTATAGCCACCATATCCGCCTGAATTTGCCGGTTTGTTACCACCTTGCGCTCCCCATAGTTTTATAATATAATTGCCAGTATCTGGCGCTATAAATCTTTGCTTTGAACCAGTAAAAGCAAAATCCCATGTTTTAGTTGCCACCGGTTTAATATATATTTTAAAAGAAAACGTCTTTCCTTTTTCACTACTTTGATCAATGTCTAAATTGTTATAATATGTAGTTATTGTATAGGTATGACTTGTATTTCCTTTAATATATATTCCTGTTTTTATTATTCCACCAGTACTTGGTAATAACACTTTTTCTAAATTGTATCCACCATCTGTACTTTCAATTTTATATGATATGCTTTCACTCATTAATTCGTTTTTTATATCACTTATATATAAATTATAATAAACATCTATACT